>NZ_FKLB01000064.1:0-6790 GCF_900067035.1 Pseudomonas sp. 1 R 17 | reverse complement strand
CGTCCTGGGCCAAGGATGGCCCATGACGGCGGCCCACGGATTCAAGCCTTCGTTCGGGCATACCGAGCCTAGGCGAGGTACCGAGTGGTGGGGCGAAGCGTTTTTGGTTACTTTTGGCGCTTTTCCAAAAGTGACACGCCGTAAGGGCGTAACCATAGGCGGCCGTTACCGCAGCAACGGATATGTACTCATTCCACGCCAACATCCTGGTCGGCTGTCAGGCCGCCATCGGGAGCAAGCCCCCTCCCACATTTTGCCCACGGTCTGTCAGTTGGCTATTTGTGATTCCCCATCCACTCCAGCGCCGTGCGCCACACACAAATCCCGAGGAAATACGCTGACATCACCGACCACAACCCAAACGTCCACGGATTGGTGTTGGGATAATCCACCACCATCAAAAAGCTGCAGAGCAACCAGATGGTGGTCACTGCGATATTGATCGGCATGAAGCGCTTGACCCGGAACGGGTGCAGGAACTTCATCGGCGTCACGGTCAGCAGGGCCAGGCCGATCACGGTCAGCAAGGTGACCCAGGCGTCCGGCTGGATGATGTATACGCACAAGGCCACCACGTTCCAGGCGGCGGGGAAGCCGACGAAGTAGTTGTCTTTGCTCTTCATGTTCACGTTGCAGAAGCAGAACAGCGATGACACCAGGATCACCGACACGGTGAACAGGTGGGTAAAGTCCGGCAGGTCGATATAGCGGTAGATAAACAGTGCCGGAATAAACACATAGGTGAGGTAATCGATCACCAGGTCCAGTACCGAGCCGTCAAAGCTGGGCAATACCGTGCTGACATTCACCCGTCGCGCCAGGGAACCATCGACGCCGTCTACCACCAGGGCCAGGCCCAGCCAGAGCAGGCAGGCCTTGGGTGAGTTTTCCAGCAGCGCCAGGGTGGCCAGGAAGGCCAATACCACACCGGTGGCGGTAAAGCCGTGGGCGCCCCAGGCTTTGATTCTGGCTACATGCAGGGTCGATATCACGGGCGGTTCTCCAAAAGGTGAAACGGGGCAGCCGACAACGTGACGCTGTCGAGTCTGGCCGGGGAATGCAGGTATCGACCGGGAAGGGGGTCATAAGGTTCACCGCCCGGCGCATCACATAGCGTAGCAAGCGTAGGACGTTTCGGCATCAGCCTTGGCGAAACACCAGTGCCTTCAGTCCGCTTTGCGCGTCGATATCCGGAAATTCCGGCGGGTTTTGCAGCCGTTCAATAAAGCGCAGGCCCGGTGCTTCGCGGGTGACGCCGTCGATCAGGAAGTCTTCGCCGAAGGCCGGGTCGTTCATGCACGCCAGGACAGTGCCCTGGGCCGTGAGCAAATCCGGCAGGCGACGCAGTACGCGCTGGTAGTCCTTGGTCAGCAGGAAGCTGCCTTTCTGGAAGGACGGTGGGTCGATGATCACCAGGTCGTAGGGGCCGCTGTGGGTGACCTTGGCCCAGGATTTGAACAGGTCGTGGCCGAGGAAGGTGACCTTGCTCAGGTCATGACCGTTCAGGCGGTGGTTATCGCGGCCGCGGCTCAGGGCGCCACGGGCCATGTCCAGGTTCACCACGTGGCTGGCGCCGCCCTCGATGGCCGCGACCGAGAAGCCGCAGGTGTAGGCAAACAGGTTGAGCACGCGCTGGCCCTTGGCCTGTTCGCGCACCCAGTTGCGGCCGTAGCGCATGTCGAGGAACAGCCCGCTGTTCTGCTTTTTGCCCAGGTCGATCAGGTAACGCAGGCCGCCTTCGGTGATGGTCAGCTCGTCGATGGCTGCGCCCACCAGCCATTCCGTGGTGCTTTGCGGCAGGTAGCGGTGTTGCAGCGCCACGCTGTGGGCGCCGGATTGGGCCCAGTCGAAGTCGATCAACAGCTGTTTCAACCCCTCCAGATGGGGCGCTTCGGGCTCTTTGAACAGCGCGACCAGCACCATGCCTTGCAGCCAGTCCACGGTCAATTGCTCCAGGCCCGGCCAGCAGCGGCCACGGCCATGGAACAGGCGCCGGGTTTCAGCCGGCGGGCTGGCCAGGGCGGTGAGCAGGTGGGCGTGCAGGGTAGCGAGTGCGTCTGGGTTCATCGTTGAGCGTCGGTCATTGAGCGGGCGGCATTTTAAACACACTGGTGAGGTTTCGGGTTGTTTGAGCACAACGTGCTGGGAAAAAGCCCATGGGCAGTGATTCATGCTCAAAATTCTGTAAACCGCGCCTGATAACAGGCAAAAAATCCTCAAGCGCCGACATAAACTGGAAAAAAAGCCCGGAGGTGCCCATGAACGGTTTCGCGAGTGCAGTGAATCACACAGCCCTGGATCAACCAGAGCTAGACGAATGGCGCGACGCGCTGGCGTCGCTGGTAGCCAATGCCGGCCCTGAGCGCGCACGCCAGATCCTCGATCTGCTGGCCCGCGATGCCAGCGCTCCGCACATCGACTGGAAACCCCGCCACGGTACGCCCTACATCAATAGCATCAGCGTCGAGCAGCAACCGGCGTTTCCCGGCGACCTGGCCACCGAAGAGCGCCTGGCCTCACTGGTACGCTGGAACGCCCTGGCCATGGTGGTGCGGGCCAACCAGGCCTATGGCGAGCTCGGTGGCCACATTGCCAGTTACGCCAGTGCGGCGGATTTGTTCGAGGTGGGCTTCAATCACTTTTTCCGCGCCCGCAATCACGACTTTGGCGGCGACCTGGTGTTCTACCAGCCGCATTCGGCCCCCGGCATTTATGCGCGCGCCTTCCTTGAAGGGCGCTTGAGCGAGGACGACCTGGCCCACTATCGCCAGGAACTCGGTGGCGCCAAGGCCGGGGCGAGTGGGCTGTGCAGTTACCCGCACCCGTGGTTGATGCCTGACTTCTGGCAGTTCCCCACCGGTTCCATGGGCATTGGCCCCATCAGTTCGATTTTCCAGGCGCGCTTCATGCGCTATCTGCAGCATCGCGGCCTGCAGGACACCGCCGAGCGTCACGTGTGGGGTGTCTTCGGCGACGGCGAGATGGACGAGCCGGAAAGCATGTCGGCCCTGACCCTGGCCGCGCGCGAAGGCCTCGACAACCTGACCTGGGTGGTCAACTGCAACCTGCAACGCCTCGACGGCCCGGTGCGTGGCAACGGGCGGATTATCGACGAGCTGGAGGCATTGTTCGCGGGGGCGGGCTGGAACGTGATCAAGCTGGTCTGGGGGTCGGACTGGGACGCCTTGCTCGCCAAGGACGCCGACGGTTCCCTGGTCAACACGTTGTCGAACACCGTGGACGGCCAATTCCAGACCTTCGCTGCCAAGGACGGGGCCTACAACCGCGAACACTTCTTCGGCCAGAGCGCGGCGCTGGCCAGCTTGGTCAAGGGCATGAGCGATGAGCAGATCGACCGCCTCAAGCGTGGCGGCCACGACATGGTCAAGATCCACGCCGCCTATCATGCCGCGCGCCGGGTCAAGGGCAAGCCCACGGTGATCCTGGCCCAGACCAAAAAAGGCTTCGGCATGGGCGAGGCCGGGCAGGGCAAGATGACCACTCACCAGCAGAAAAAGCTCGATCGCGACGCGCTGCTCGCTTTCCGCAACCGTTTCCAGTTGCCGCTGAGCGATGAACAGGCCGAGTCGCTGAGCTTCTTCAAACCCACGGATGACAGCCTCGAGTTGCGCTACCTGCATCAGCGGCGCACGGCCTTGGGCGGTTATGTGCCCAGCCGTAGCCAGGCCGCGGCACCGGTGAACGTCCCGCCCGTGAGCGGTTACGCCGGTTTCGCCACGGCGGCCGACGGCAAGGAAATGTCCACCACCATGGCCTTCGTGCGCATGCTGACCAACCTGCTCAAGGACAAGGCGCTCGGGCCGCGCATCGTGCCCATCGTGGCGGATGAGGCGCGCACTTTCGGCATGGCCAACCTGTTCAAGCAGATCGGCATCTATTCCAGTGTCGGCCAGCGTTATGAGCCGGAAGACATCGGCTCGATCCTCAGCTACCGCGAAGCCACCGACGGGCAGATTCTTGAAGAAGGCATCAGCGAGGCCAGTGCCATCAGTTCCTGGGTCGCGGCGGCCACCAGTTACTCGGTGCATGGCCTGCGCATGCTGCCGTTCTACATCTATTACTCGATGTTCGGCTTCCAGCGCGTCGGCGACCTGATCTGGGCCGCCGCCGACCAGCGCGCCCGTGGCTTCCTGCTCGGTGCCACGGCCGGGCGGACCACACTCGGCGGTGAGGGCTTGCAGCACCAGGACGGCAGCAGCCACCTCACCGCCGCCACCGTGCCCAACTGCCGCGCCTACGATCCGGCGTTTGCCGGGGAATTTGCGGTGATCCTCGACCACGGCATGCGCCAGATGCTGGAACAGGATGTGGACGAGTTCTACTACGTGACCCTGATGAACGAAAACTACCCGCAGCCAAGCCTGCCCGCAGGCGTGGAGGCGGCGGTCATCAAGGGCCTGTATCGCCTGGAAGGCGCCGCCGACGCCCGGGTACGCCTGCTCGGTTCGGGCACCTTGCTGCGTGAAGCCCAGGCCGCCGCGCGGTTACTGGCTGAGGATTGGCACGTGGCGAGCGAGGTGTACAGCGTCACCAGTTTCAGCGAACTGGCACGGGAGGCGCGGGAAGTGGAACGCTGGAACCGCCTGCATCCGCAGGCCGGCAAGCGCGTCAGTCACCTGAATGACTGCTTGCCGGCAGGTGCGCCAGTGGTTGCCGTGTCCGACTACGTACGCGCAGTACCGCAGATGATTGCGTCCTATCTGGACTCCAGCTACACCGTGCTCGGCACCGACGGGTTCGGTCGCAGTGATACACGGGCGGCGCTGCGGGATTTCTTTGAGGTGGATCGGCATCACATCGTGCTGGCGGCGCTTACCGCGTTGGTGGAGCAGGGCAGTCTTGAGCGGCAGGTGTGCCAGCAGGCGATTGAGCGGTATGGCTTGCAGGTGGATCGCGCAGCTTCCTGGACCTGCTGATTCCCCCCGTAGATACAACACCGCGTAAATCCGTAGCTGTCGAGCCCCGGCGAGGCTGCGTAGGCCGAGACTCGAGCTTGAATCGGCAGCGCGCCTGACGCAGCCTCGCTGGCGCTCGGCAGCTGCTACGACGGTCACATGCTGCTGGCGATGAGGGGCTGACCGAACACTTCGCGTATAAACCCCGGGGCGATATACCGCTCGTAATGCGCCTCGGACAGCAGGAAAAACTCCCGGTCAATGGCATCGCGCAAATCCGCCAGGCTGCGTTCGCGAAACTCCGGCAACAACGCCAACCCATAGGCGTCCAGCCTGGAAATCACCCGCGCGCCCCGGGCAATCAGCTGGTACGCCCAGCAATACGGCGACTGGTGCGGCATAAAGCGAATCTTGCGGTCTTCCAGTTGCTGGCGCAGGCGCTGCGGGTCGAACACTTCCAGCTTGCTGGCCATCACCTGCACCAGCAACTGCTCAAGGCGCAGCCATACCGCCTGCTTTTCCTCGGCGTTGTAGCCATTCCACTGGATCACTTCATGGTGATAACGCTTGCAGCCTCGGCAGACCAGGTCCCCGTAAACGGTGGAGCACAGGCCGACGCAGGGGGTCTTGATGGTTTGATTGGGCATAAAAAATATCGACAAGTGAAACAACACGGCCCCAGAAAGGGGCCGTTTTTTAATCAATCCCAGCTCAGCGCACCGCCGGTCTGATACTCGATCACACGGGTTTCGAAGAAGTTTTTCTCTTTCTTCAAATCCATGATTTCACTCATCCACGGGAACGGGTTAGTCGTCCCCGGATACTCTTCCTTCAACCCAATTTGCGACAGGCGACGGTTAGCGATGAACTTCAAATAGTCTTCCATCATCGCGGCGTTCATACCGAGCACCCCGCGCGGCATGGTATCCCGCGCATATTCAATCTCCAGCTGAGTCCCCTGCAGGATCATCTGGGTCGCTTCTTCCTTCATCTCGGCATCCCACAGGTGTGGGTTTTCGATTTTGATCTGGTTGATCACGTCGATACCGAAGTTCAGGTGCATCGACTCGTCGCGCAGGATGTACTGGAACTGCTCGGCCACGCCGGTCATTTTGTTGCGGCGGCCCATGGACAGGATCTGGGTGAAGCCGCAATAGAAGAAGATGCCTTCCAGGACGCAGTAGTAGGCGACCAGGTTGCGCAGCAGCTCTTTATCAGTCTCGACGGTGCCGGTTTCGAACTTCGGATCGGAGATGGAGCGGGTGTATTTCAGGCCCCAGGCTGCCTTCTTAGCCACCGATGGAATCTCGTGGTACATGTTGAAGATCTCGCCTTCATCCATGGCCAACGATTCGATGCAGTACTGGTAGGCGTGGGTGTGGATCGCTTCTTCGAAGGCCTGGCGCAGGATGTACTGGCGGCACTCCGGGTTGGTGATCAGGCGGTACACGGCCAGGACCAGGTTATTGGCGACCAGGGAGTCGGCGGTGGAGAAGAAGCCGAGGTTGCGCATGACGATGCGGCGTTCGTCGTCGGTCAGGCCTTCGGGGTTTTTCCACAGGGCGATGTCGGCGGTCATGTTGACCTCTTGCGGCATCCAGTGGTTGGCGCAGCCGTCGAGGTACTTCTGCCAGGCCCAGTCGTACTTGAAGGGCACGAGTTGGTTGAGGTCGGCGCGGCAGTTGATCATGCGCTTTTCGTCAACGGCGACGCGGGCGGAGGCGCCTTCGAGTTCGGCGAGGCCTTCGGCGACGTCGAGTTTGTCCAAGGCGGCCTTGGCGCGCACGATGGCGGCGGAGTCACTGGCGGTGACGGCGCGTGCTTCGATGGCGGCAGCGGCACCGGCACCGTCGAGGCGGTCCATGTTGGCTTCG
>NZ_FKLB01000038.1:114099-200405 GCF_900067035.1 Pseudomonas sp. 1 R 17 | reverse complement strand
AGCTGCGCCCGGCGCCGGAGCACCTGGACGACGGCCACGGCCCTGGGCCGGTTTGGCCTGGGGCACGTAGTCCACGCGGTTACCGAAGTTATCCACGTCGTCGTCGAGGAATTCGTCCGGGGCGCGGTCGGCTGCGGCACGCGGGGGCTGGCTCGGCTGGCGCTGTTCGCGGGCCGGGGTGCCTTCACGGGGCTTCTGCTCACGGGCCGGGCGTTCGCCACGGCCGTTGGTTGGCGCTTTTTCCTTGCCGCCCTTGTCCTTGCCCTTGTCGCGACGACCACCGCCACCACCGCCGCCGTTCGGGCCATCGCCCTTCGGACCGCGTGGGTTGCGTGGGTTACGCACGTCCGGACGTTCGCGCACTTCAGGCTTTTCGGCCTCAACGGCGCAGGCATCGAAGCCCATCAGGTCGCCATCGGCGATTTTCTGCTTGGTCATGCGTTCGATGCTTTTCAGCAGTTTCTCTTCGTCCGGGGCAACCAGGGAAATGGCTTCACCCGAACGCCCGGCACGGCCGGTACGGCCGATACGGTGCACGTAGTCTTCGTCGACGTTTGGCAGCTCGAAGTTGACCACGTGTGGCAACTGGTCGATGTCCAGGCCGCGGGCGGCGATATCGGTGGCGACCAGGATGCGCACTTCACCGGCCTTGAAGTCGGCCAGGGCCTTGGTGCGGGCGTTCTGGCTCTTGTTGCCGTGGATGGCGACGGCGGTGAGGCCGTGCTTGTCCAGGTACTCGGCCAGGCGGTTGGCGCCGTGTTTGGTGCGGGTGAACACCAGCACCTGTTCCCAGGCGCCGGCGGTGATCAGGTGCGCCAGCAATGAACGCTTGTGGCTGGCGGCCAGGCGGAATACGCGTTGCTCGATACGCTCGACCGTGGTGTTCGGCGGCGTGACTTCGATGCGTTCCGGGTTGTGCAGCAGCTTGCCGGCCAGGGCGGTGATGTCGTTGGAGAACGTTGCCGAGAACAGCAGGTTCTGACGTTTGGCCGGCAGGCGGGCGAGGACCTTCTTCACGTCATGGACAAAGCCCATGTCGAGCATGCGGTCGGCTTCGTCCAGCACGAGGATTTCCACGTGGGACAAATCAACGCTGCCTTGGCCGCACAGGTCGAGCAAACGACCGGGGCACGCCACCAGCACGTCAACACCACGGGACATGGCCTGAACCTGTGGGTTCATGCCGACGCCGCCGAAGATGCAGGCGCTGACGAACTTCAGGTCGCGGGCATACAGCTTGAAGCTGTCGTGCACCTGGGCGGCGAGTTCGCGGGTAGGGGTCAGGACCAGTACGCGCGGTTGGCGCGGGCCGTGACGCTGGGATTTGTCCGGATGACCGTTGGGGAACAACCGCTCCAGAATCGGGAGGGCGAAGCCGCCGGTTTTACCCGTACCTGTCTGAGCCGCAACCATCAGGTCGCGACCTTGCAACACGGCGGGAATAGCCCGCTGTTGCACCGGAGTAGGCTCGGTATAGCCCGCTGCCTCGATGGCGCGGACTAAAGCCTCGGAGAGACCGAGGGAAGCAAAGGACATGAGTAATCCTGTTTTAGTTAGGGCTTGGCCCAGAGGGATAATCTTGCCGGGCGCGAATGGCGCTTAGGGGAGCGCAATCCCGTCCGGTCCTGCTGCGTCTGGCGGGCACTCCACCGGCTCGCGCGGGCTGAAAGCTGCGCAGTAGCGGGGTTGGGTGCCTTTTTCAGGACCTCAGCGGCCGGGCGTAAGCCTGGCGGAAAGGCCGGAGTATAACAGAGCAATCACTGTGCGCCGCTTTCCTGCTGCTCAACGGTGTGTCCGGACGCTGTTTTGGCTTGGGTTCCACCATATTTGGCGCTTAAGGCGGCGTAGGCCGGCTCCTGTTTGAAACGCTTGAGTTCGGCGGCAAAGCGTTGCACCAGCAGGTCCATCCCCGCGCCACGGCGTACGGCGAGGTACTGCTGCTGGCGGCTGACCACGACGGGGGCCTGGCTGACCTTGCCTTCCAGGCCCAGGGCCTTGATCACATGCTGGCCGACCCGGCGGTCGGTGATCAGCAGGTCGATGCGTCCCAACAGCAATTTACCGAAGTTGGCCTCGTGGCTGGGGGCCGGCTCGCGGCTGAACCGGGTGGAGTCGCTGAATGGCGCGCCGTACAGATAGCCTGGCGACGTGCCGACAGTGAGGCCGTCCAGCTCGTCGAGGCCTTGGACCGGGTGAGGGCGTGCGTTGGCGTAGAACATCACGAATTCCACTTCCGACAACGGTTCGCTGGGGTACAGCAGCAGTGCGTCGCGTTCGTGGCTGTGGAAAATATCCAGTGCGCCATCGGCATGGCCCTGATCGAGCATGGCCAGGCAGCGCTTCCAGGGCAGGAACTGCCATTGCACATCGACCCCCAGGCGCTGGAACACGATCACCGTGGTTTCGTAGTCCAGCCCGCGCATGGCGCCGTGTTCCTCATACACGTAAGGCGCCCAGGGCTCGGTGACAATGCGCAATTTCTCGCCATAAGCGGCCAGGCTCAAGCAAGTAAAAAGCGCAACGGTCAACAGCTTCAGAATGACGGGCATGCCCCGAGGTTACGACGCCCGTGCGCTAAAGAGAAGCGCTGGCACACCCATCTGCGGGCGACGCTATTTTGTCGGTGAGGTCATCAGGTGTTCATAGATGGCTGCACGTCGCTCGCCCAGAATCAGGCGCACCACTGGGTTGGCGAACCAATGTTCGAGCTGGTGCGCATCGACCGGGCTTTTTTGCCGCTCTTCCTGATTCTGCAGGGCCTTTTCCCACCAAATCGGGCCACAGGCCTGGTCGAATTCATTTTCGTGCTCGTAGCAGCCGTAGAGGATTTCGCGGATGAACTGCTGCTTGCGTTTGGGCAAGGCCAGGGTGATCAGCTTGTACATCAAGCGTTGCAGTCGGGGCGGGCGGGGCAGGTGGGCAGACACATTGCGGGTGTCGGCCAGGGCTTTGGCGCAGATAGGGTCTGCGGCGTGCTTGGTGACCCACGCCTTGACCTTGGCCCGGAACAACTGCTTGCGGCTCCAGTAGTGGTGGATCAGGTCGGGGCACTGGCGCACATTGAGCGTACGGTAAGCGGCCACCGACAGGCAGAACTCTTCCAGGGTGTAGGCACCGTGGGCCATCGGGAACAGCTCGTCCATCAACTCGATCGAGCGATCAAGGATGTGCGCATCTTGCCGGGTCAGGCCCATGACGCCGGAGTTGAGCAGCCACATGTCGTCGTCGGCCAGGCCTTTGTCTGCAAGGTGCCTGGCCAGGGTTTCATACAGCACGCTTTCGCGGTTGTCGCCGTACTTGGCGTGGAAGGCATTGCACAGCACGGTGTCGGGCGCGACACGTTCGAACAGCGCCATGGGCGAGTCGTGAAAAAAGGTGTCGGTGTCGATCAACAGCGCCCGTTCCGCTGTTTCCAGCACCTGGCGCAACAGCACGTGCTTGGTGCGGAAATGGTAGCCGTGGGGCTCGCTCCAGCGTTTGCGCGTGGCGTCGTCCAGGGTGTGAACCTGTACCGGCAAGCCGCGATAGGGGGCCGGATTGTCGCTGAACACCTGGATGTCCAATGGCATGTCCTGGGGGCCGCCCAGATGGGCCAGGGCACTGGCGATGCTGAATACGGCTTCCTGATGATAGGTCTCGGCGCCGAATACCAGGTACACCAGTTGCGGGCGGGGAGTCGGGGACGCTGTATTCATGTACTGCAGGCTTCCTTTCCAGGGGGTATGTAGACGAAAAAAGCCCCCGTGATAACGAGGGCTGGGTACAGCGATTAAACCGGCCTAGCGTGGCAGTTTAAGGTTGTTCCAGATCGCGAGGCTTGGTTCAGCCTGGTTCAGGGTATAGAAGTGCAGGCCTGGCGCGCCACCTTGCAACAATTCTTCACACATATTGCTGATCACCTGTTCGCCGAACGCCTGGATGCTCTTGACGTCGTCGCCATAGGCTTCCAGTTGCTTGCGCACCCAACGTGGGATTTCAGCACCGCAGGCGTCGGAGAAGCGCGCCAGCTTGCTGTAGTTGGTGATCGGCATGATGCCCGGCACGATCGGGATGTTCACGCCCATGGCGCGTACACGCTCGACGAAGTAGAAATAGCTGTCGGCGTTGAAGAAGTACTGGGTGATCGCACTATTGGCGCCGGCGTTGGCCTTGCGCACGAAATTCTGCAGATCGTCTTCGAAATTACGCGCCTGGGGGTGCATCTCCGGGTAGGCGGCCACTTCGATATGGAAGTGATCGCCGCTTTCTTCGCGAATGAAGCTCACCAGGTCATTGGCGTAGCGCAGCTCACCGCTGGCCATGCCCATGCCGGACGGCAAGTCGCCACGCAGGGCAACGATGCGCTTGATGCCGGCGGCCTTGTATTGGGTCAGCAGGCCGCGCAGGTCGGCCTTGCTGTCGCCCACGCAGGACAAATGCGGAGCGGCGGGAATTTTGACTTCGCTTTCAAGCTGCAACACGGTGTTGATCGTACGATCACGCGTCGAACCGCCGGCGCCGTAGGTGCAGGAGAAGAAGTCGGGGTTGTAGCTGGCCAACTGCTTGGCAGTCGCCATCAGTTTTTCATGCCCAGCATCGGTCTTGGTGGGGAAGAACTCGAAGCTGTAGCGACGGTCTTGGGACATGGTCATACCCTTTGAAACTCAGAAGCCGACTGTGCAACCCATCTGCACTGTAGGAGCGAGCTTGCTCGCGAAGAACGTCAACGATAACGCGTAGAAACAGGATGTACGCGGTGTCCTTGAGTTTTTCGCGAGCAAGCTCGCTCCCACAGGTAGAGCAGGTTGGGCTGATTACTTAGTAGCGGTAAGCGTGCGGCTTGAACGGACCTTCGACGGTCACGCCGATGTAGTCGGCCTGGGTCTTGGTCAGCTGAGTTACCACGCCACCGAAGCCGCGGACCATTTCCAGGGCCACTTCTTCGTCGAGTTTCTTCGGCAGTACTTCCACGGTCAGGCGCTCGGCTTTCTGGGCTGGCGACAGGTCGGCGTATTTCTGGCCGAACAGGAAGATCTGGGCCAGTACCTGGTTGGCGAACGAGCCGTCCATGATGCGGCTTGGGTGGCCGGTGGCGTTGCCCAGGTTAACCAGGCGGCCTTCGGCCAGCAGGATCAGGTAGTCGTCGTTCTGTGGGTCGAAAGCGCCAGCGCCGGTACGGTGAACCTTGTGTACCTGCGGCTTCACTTCTTCCCACGCCCAGTTCTTGCGCATGAAAGCGGTGTCGATCTCGTTGTCGAAGTGACCGATGTTGCACACCACGGCGCGCTTCTTCAGGGCCTTGAGCATGTTGGCATCGCAGACGTTGACGTTACCGGTGGTGGTCACGATCAGGTCGATCTTGCCCAGCAGGGCCTTGTCGATGCTGGCTTCGGTGCCGTCATTGACGCCATCGATGAACGGCGAAACCACTTCGAAACCGTCCATGCAGGCTTGCATGGCGCAGATCGGGTCGACTTCGGAGACTTTGACGATCATGCCTTCCTGGCGCAGGGATTGGGAAGAACCCTTGCCCACGTCGCCGTAGCCGATCACCAGGGCTTGCTTGCCCGACAGCAGGTGGTCGGTGCCGCGCTTGATGGCATCGTTCAGGCTGTGACGGCAGCCGTACTTGTTGTCGTTCTTGCTCTTGGTCACCGAGTCGTTGACGTTGATGGCCGGGATTTTCAGCTCGCCCTTGGCCAGCATGTCCAGCAGGCGGTGCACGCCGGTGGTGGTTTCTTCGGTCACGCCGTGGACGCGGTCGAGGATCTGTGGGTACTTCTTGTGCAGCAGCTCGGTCAGGTCGCCGCCGTCGTCGAGGATCATGTTGGCATCCCAAGGCGCGCCATCTTTAAGGATGGTTTGCTCCAGGCACCACTCGTACTCTTCTTCGGTCTCGCCTTTCCAGGCGAATACCGGGATACCGGCAGCGGCGATGGCGGCAGCGGCCTGGTCTTGCGTCGAGAAGATGTTGCAGGACGACCAACGCACTTCGGCACCCAGGGCAACCAGGGTTTCGATCAGCACGGCAGTCTGGATGGTCATGTGGATGCAGCCGAGGATCTTCGCGCCTTTGAGCGGTTGCTCGGCGGCGTACTTGCGACGCAGGCCCATCAAGGCTGGCATTTCGGATTCGGCGATAAAGGTTTCGCGACGGCCCCAGGCGGCGAGGGACATGTCGGCGACTTTGTAGTCGTTGAAATCTGCAGGCGTAATTACAGCGCTCATGAAGAGCCTCCATTCGTAGTGTGCGAATGGGCGCCGTTGTGCGTTTAGTATCAGGCCAGGGCAACCAGGCCGGACAACGCCCCATCCGAGCCTGACAGGTTGAACCTGCTGCAGCGCCCCTCGGACAGGTGGCGGGAGAAACGGTATCAACTGAAGATGACCGTTTTGAAGCGGGGCGATTATAGCCGTGTACGCGGCACTTCCCAAGCCTTTCTGTCGGCCATATGAAGATCGCACATGGGGTTGATAGGCAATGGCGCATAGAGCTTGGGGGCGGGCTCTGCCATGATGTTGCCCATCATTCGGCAAGACGCTTTGGAGTGACCATGAACTTCCACACCCGCAAATGGGTAAAACCTGAAGACCTCAACCCCAACGGCACCCTGTTCGGTGGCAGCCTGCTGCGCTGGATCGACGAAGAAGCGGCCATCTATGCCATCGTCCAACTGGGCAACCAGCGCGTGGTGACCAAGTACATCTCCGAAATCAACTTTGTCAGCGCCTCGCGCCAGGGCGACATCATCGAACTCGGGATCACTGCTACCGAGTTTGGCCGCACCTCCATCACCCTGACCTGTGAAGTGCGCAACAAGATCACCCGCAAAAGCATCCTCACCGTGGAAAAAATGGTCTTCGTCAACCTTGGCGAGGACGGTTTGCCCGCACCTCATGGGCGCACCGAGATCAAGTACGTCAAGGACCAGTTCCAGGAAGATGGCATCCGCGAGTAAACCTGCGCCGGGCCAGTGAACGCTCTTGATCAACCATAGGTCGTACCTGAACATCGCCCCCCGTTCAGGTACCACCATGGCCACGCAAGAAGACGGCAAGACCCCGAACCTGTCCCAGGAAGAGCAGCAGGACGTCGACAAGAACCAGCCGCCCCGCGCGGCGGTGCTGCATGAAATTATCCGCACCCAGGGCGATCAGGAGTTGGAGCGCAGCGTCGCCGCCTTGTGGTGGTCGGCATTGGCAGCCGGCCTGACCATGGGCCTGTCATTGATGGCCATGGGGCTGCTCAATTCACGCCTTCCGGACGGAGAGGCCTTCAAGGTGATCGCCAGCTTCGGCTACTGCGCAGGCTTTCTCGCGGTGATCCTGGCGCGCCAGCAACTGTTCACCGAAAACACCCTGACCGCCGTGCTGCCGGTGATGAGCAAGCCAACCCTGGCAAATGCCGGGCGCCTGTTGCGGCTGTGGTCGGTGGTGCTGGTGGGCAACCTCTGCGGCACGCTGTTGGTGGCGTATGTGATGCTGCATCTGCCGATCTTCGACACCAAGACCGACCTGGCCTTCCTCGAAATCGGGCGCAAGATCATGGAAAACGACGCCAGCCAGATGTTCGCCAAGGGCATCGTCTCCGGCTGGATGATCGCCACCATGGTGTGGATGATCCCGTCGATGGAAAGCGCCAAGATGTGGATCATCATTCTGATCACCTACCTGATGGCCCTGGGGGATTTCACCCATATCGTGGTGGGTTCGGCGGAAGTGTCGTACCTGGTGTTTGCCGGCGAGTTGCCGTGGAAGGATTTCTGGCTGGTGTTTGCCGGCCCCACACTGGCCGGCAATATCATCGGTGGCAGCTTTATCTTTGCGTTGATCAGTCATGCGCAGATTCGCAGCGAAAGCAAGGCACCTTCTGCTACTCACTCCGGCGCACGGGAGCAGCTTTCCCAGAGTAAGAAAAAGGCCTGATCTCGCCCCGCAAAGACTCAAACGGGTTCTTTGCGAGGCACCTGGACCAGGACTTTCAGACTTTGAGCGACGCGCTGGCAGACTCGGTGGCAATTGTGCGGTCAGGTGCATTCAGCCGACCCTCCCACCGGGCAATAACCAATGGCGCCAGCGCGTTGCCCAGCACATTCAATGCTGTGACCGGCATATCCATCAGGCGATACACGCCTGCAATGATCGCCACTCCTTCCACGGGCAGACCCGCGGCGGTCAAGGTCGCGGTAAGGATGATAAACATGAAGCCCGGTACGCCCGCCGCGCCCTTTGATGTCAACACCATGATCAATACCAGCATTCCCTGATCAGCCAGGCTCAAGTCAATGCCATACGCCTGGGCGATGAACAACGTGCCCAACGCAGCAAAAAGCGAAGCGCCATCCAGGTTGAACGAGTAGCCCAGCGGGATAACCATGCTGGTAATAGGGCGCGGGGCGCCGTAGCGCTCCATTTTTTCGATCAATTGAGGCATGACTGTTGCTGACGCAGCGCTGCTATAGGCCAGCAATAACTCACTGCGTATCTCCCGCACCAAGTGGAAAAAGCCGACCCCCGCCAATCGTGCAACTGCTCCCAATACGCACAATGCAAATAACAGCACTGCGACATAAGTCGTGCCGATCAGTTTGGCCAGCGGCAGCAAGGCACTGAGGCCAAAGCTGGCGACGGTGACTGCGATCAGCCCGAAAATGCCGATTGGTGAGTAATGCATGACCAGATGGGTGACTTTGAACATGGTGTCGGAGATGGCCTGCATCACACCGATCAGGGGGGCCTTGCGCTGCTCGGGCAGCATAGACAAGGCGCAGCCGAACAGGATGGCGAAAAACAGCACGGAGAGCAGCTTGCCCTGCGACATGGCCAAGACGATGTTATCCGGCACAATCGCCAATAGCGTTTGCCCCAGATTCTGCGTTTTGCCGTAGGCGGCCAGTTCTGTTACTGGCGTCTGCAACGTACTGCCAAATTCGGCACCTGAGCCGGGCTCGACGACGTTTCCAACGATCAGACCAAAGACGATTGCAACACTGGTGATCGTGAAGAAGTAAACGAAGGTCTTCACGCCGACGCGTCCCAAGGCGGCAGGATTTCCCATGCCGGCAATGCCGACTGTCATGCAAGCGAAGACCAGAGGCACGACGATCATCTTCATCAGCTTGATAAACAAGTCGCCTGCCGGTTGCAGCAGATTGTCGATGAACCAGATCTTGTGTTCGGGAAACTGGTTGAGAAGGATGCCGACGATTATCCCGGCGGCCAGACCGATCATGATACGGGTGACAAGGCTGGATGGTTTTTTGGTGGTCATGTGGGTGCCCCTTATTGTTGTAGATATCAGGGATTTATTGAGCGAACAGCCCGGCGAAGTCCTTGAACCCTTTCACCTCGATGGGGTTGCCGCTGGGGTCAAGGAAAAACATCGTGCGTTGCTCGCCTGGCTCGCCAGCGAAGCGGATCACGGGCGGAATCTCGAAACATGTGCCCAGGTGGGCAAGCCGTTCGGCAAGCGTCAACCATTCCTCAAGCGGTAACACCACGCCGAGATGCGGCATCAGGACATGATGCTCACCGACCAGCCCGGTACGCGTGGTGGGAAACGGCGTCCCCAGGTGCAGTGAAAGCTGGTTCCCGAAAAAATCGAAGTCGATCCAGGTCTCGCTGCTACGGCCTTCCGTGCAGCCCAAAACATCTCGATAAAAAATGCGCGCCTGATTTAGGTCGTAAACATGATATGCAGCGTGGAAAGGTCTGTTCATGGGAGGGATCTCTGTGTGGGAGAGCCCTCAAATTAAACAGGCCGTGTACCCGGGTAAAACGGGTTCGCCTTGGTCTGAGCGAAAGGAAAACTTATGGATGTTCGATTCCTGAGAAGTCTGGTCGCCGTCATTGAAGCCGGCTCCATTGCAGCGGCCGCGCGACGTGAAAACCGTACCGCAGCGGCGATCAGCCAGCGGGTCAAGGCGCTTGAGCGGACGCTGGGGTGCACGCTGCTTATGCGCACTGCGCATGCCGCGTGGCCCTCGGACCAATGCCTATTGTTGTTACCAAAAATTCAAGCAGTCATTGAGCAGGCGCGCGAGTTGCAGGAGGACCTGAGCCAGGATGGCTTGTCGGGAGAGATCAAGATCGGTGCCATTTCGACGGCATTGACCGGCGTCTTGCCGGGGGCGATAGAGCGACTGGCGTTGTCGGCACCTGGGCTGAGGCTGAAGATCACACCGGGAGACTCCAGAAGCCTCTATGAGAGATTGCTGGCCCAGGAGCTGGACGCGGCGATTCTTGTCAGGCCACCCTTTCAGCCACCCAAGGCTTTGGCGACGACCTTGTTGCGGGCTGAACCTCTGATTCTGATTGCCCCCGCTGAGTGGGGCACGCAAACGTTAGAAGCATTGCTGCGCGAGCGATCATTCATTCGCTACGACGCTCGCTCGTGGGGTGGGCAGATTGCCCAGCGTTTCCTCGATGAACAGTCCTTTGATCCGCAGGTGTTGTGTGAGCTGGATGCCTTGGAAACCATCGTCATGTTGGTCGCCCAAGGCATGGGTGTATCACTGGTACCGCAGTGGGCAGGGATGTCTCGCAATGGCCTGTGTGTCTTGCCGGTCGACGACGCGCCGCGCTATGCGCGGGATCTGGTCGTCATGCATAGCTCGACGCCGCGCCGCCCACTGGCGATGCGGCACTTGCTTGAACACCTGTGCAATTGCAGTGCACCCGTAGGCAAACGTGTGGTGTAGCGAGGTAAATCCTCACCGCTTCACTGAGGCTCGGCTACGCGCTTTACGACTCGGCCAATGGTCAAGCCCTGCACCAGGATCGACGACAGCACCACGATGTAGGTGATGCTCAGCAGCAGATCGCGCTCCGGGCCCAGCGGCAGGGCCAGCGCTAGAGCCACCGAGACCCCGCCGCGCAGGCCGCCCCAGGTCAGGATACGGATGGTGCCGCGCGGCACCGTACGCCAGCGGCGCAGCAACAGGATCGCCGGCGCCACGGTCAGCAGGCGCGACAGCAGGATCGCCACCGCCAGCAAACCGGCCGCGAACACGTGCAGCCAGTTGAACGGCAACAGCAGCAGCTCCATGCCGATCAGCGCAAACAGCAGCGCGTTGAGCATGTCGTCCAGCAATTCCCAGAAGCCGTCCAGGTAGCGCCGGGTCATGTCGTTCATCGCCAGCTTGCGTCCCAGGTTGCCGATGATCAGCCCGGCCACCACCATCGCGATCGGTGCGGAGACGTGCAGTTCGGTGGCCATCGCCGAGCCGCCGATGACCAGGGCGAGGGTCAGCATCACTTCGATCTGGTGCTGTTCGATGCTCTTGATCATCAGGTACACCAGATAGCCGATCAGCCCGCCGAAGACCACGCCGCCAATTGCCTCATGGGCGAACAGCAAGGCCGTGGCGCCCACGGTAGGCGTCTCGCCCAACTGCGCGATGCCCAGCAATACGGTAAACACCACCACCGCCGTGCCGTCGTTGAACAGGCTCTCGCCCACAATCGTGGTCTTCAGCGGTTTCGACGCATTGGCGGTTCGCAGCACGCCCAGTACCGCAATGGGGTCGGTTGGCGAGATCAGTGCGCCGAACAACAGGCAGTACAGGAAGCTCACGTGCCAGCCAAACAGGGCGAAGATGTAATACGCCAGGCTGCCGATCACCACGGTGGCGATCAACACACCGAAGGTTGCCAGCAGGCCGATGGGCCAGCGGTAGCTGCGCAGGTCGTTCAAGTTGACGTGCAAGGCGCCGGCGAACAGCAGGAACGACAGCATCCAGTTCATCAGCAGGTCGCCGAAGTCGATCTGGCCGATCAATTGCTGGATGCGCTCCTCAAGGCCTGGGTAGCCGAGCAGGCTCAGGCCTTGCAGGATCAGGGAGAACAGCAGGGCCGTGACCATCACGCCGATGGTGGGCGGCAGGCCGATAAAGCGGAAGTTCACATAGGTGAGCAGGGTAGTGAGGCAAATGAAGGCGGCGACAAGTTCAAGCATCCGGGGTCCTTGGAAGGTGGGGGGTTGTTAGTGGGGGATGGACCGCAGTGGCGGCGTGAGGTTGCAAGGTCTTGGGTGAAAGTGCGGTAGAACCTTTCGGTAGCGCGCGGCTCATAGCGGTTAGGTGCGATATTGAGTTTTTAGTGCTAGAACTCTAATCGCTGCATAAAACGACAAAAGGACTGAGTGATGACGGCTGCTTTCTGGTGTGTGTTGATCGCGATTTTTCTGCCTTACCTGTGCACGGGCGTGGCCAAGTTCAGTGGCGGCAAGTTCGGGCCGCGGCAGAACCACGACCCGCGTGCTTTCCTGGATACCCTTGAAGGGTTTGCCAAGCGCGCCCACAGTGCGCAGCTCAACAGCTTTGAAGTGACGCCCGCGTTTGCCGCCGCGGTGATTATCGCCCACCTGGCCGGCACGGCCGAACTGGTGACCATCAATGTGCTGGCCGTGCTGTTTATCACCAGCCGCCTGCTCTACATCATTTGCTACCTCGCCGACTGGGCGATACTGCGCTCGCTGGTGTGGGCGGTGGGCATGGTGTTGATTGCGAGCTTCTTCTTCGTGTCGATCTGAACCGGTTTCTGTAGGAGCGAGCTTGCTCGCGAAGAACGAACAGACGCGCGGGCTGCCAGAAAGCGCTGCGTTATCGTTGACGTTTTTCGCGAGCAAGCTCGCTCCTACGGTGTGTTTTCGGCGAGTGTCAGGTTCCGGTGGGTACATCCGGCACCTGCGGCAACGCCGCGCCCTTGGGCCATAGCATCCAGATCTGCCCTTGCTGCTTCATATTTCCCGCCAGCTCTCCGGCAGCGTCACCCGTGCCCCAGAACAAATCCGCGCGCACTTCTCCGGTGATTGCACCGCCGGTGTCCTGCGCGGCGACGGGGCGTGCCAATGGCGAACCGTCGGGCTTGGTAGTCGACAGCCACAACAGGCTGCCCAACGGAATCACCTTGCGATCCACCGCTACGCTGTAGCCAGCGGTCAACGGCACATTCAGCGAACCGCGCGGGCCTTCATTACTGTCGGGGCGAGCGCTGAAGAATACGTAGCTGGGGTTGCTCGCCAGCAGTTCCGGGATGCGCTCCGGGTGCGCCTTGGCCCAAGCGCTGATGGCGCCCATGGTCACGTCTTCTTTCTTCAACTCGCCTTGCTCCACCAGCCAACGGCCGATAGGGCGATAGGGGTAGCCGTTCTGGTCGCCGTAACCGACGCGCAGCTGGCGCCCGTCCTTGAGTTGAATGCGCCCCGAGCCCTGGATCTGCAGGAATTGCAGGTCCATCGGGTTGGTCAGCCAGGCAATCGGCTTGGCGGTGGAGCCTTGGCCGTTGATGGCGCTGGCATCGTCATAGGGTTTGAGCACGCGGCCTTCGAGGCGGCCGCGCAGGCGCTTGCCCTTGAGCTCCGGGTAGATGCTTTCCAGATTGACGATGATCAGGTCATCCGGCACGCCATACACGGGTACGTGAGCGGCGGCGGTCTTGGTCAGGCTGCCGGGGTAGACCGGTTCGTAGTAGCCGGTGATCAAGCCGTTGGGGGTGTTGTCAGCCGAACGCAGGCCGAACACATCCAGGCGCTCCTTGAGAAAACCGCGCACCGCCACGGCATCGGCTGGCACGGGACCCGCTGCTGCGCAGGTGGCCCCCCATATAGGGTCGGCCTTGAGGCGTTGGCAGGCGCTGCGCCAGGATTCGAAGCCGGCCAGCAGGTCGCTGTCGGACACGGCGGGCAACGCCTCCCAGGGAGCGCTTACATAGGTGGCGACGGCGTGGGGCTTGGCAGCTTCTTCTTTAGCCGTGTCTTTACCGCTGTCCTTGCCCGCGTCACAGCCTGCCAGCAGTGCAATCATCGGCAGAGCCCATGCCAGACCGCGGCTCCAGTGTTTCAATGTGAGATTCATACAAACGGTTCCTGAAGCGATTGCCCGCGCCGTAGCGCCTGTGGGCAACCCTTATTATTAATAGGGCTATTGGTCTTTACGGGCAGGGCGAGGATACTGGCCGCCGTTTCCCGTGACCTGAGCCACCATGACTTTTAAAAAAATGACGCTTGTGTTGTTGGCCTGCCTGGCACTGTCCGCCTGCGGCGGCGTCGATCCGAATTCGCCCCTGGGCCAGCGCAAGGCGATCTTCAAGCAAATGCTCAAGACCGCTGAAGACCTGGGTGGCATGTTGCGCGGGCGCATTGCCTTCGATGGCGCGAAATTCGCCGAAGGCGCGGTCAAGCTCGATGCGCTGTCCCATGAACCGTGGAAACACTTTCCGAGTGTGCGCGAAGAGGATCACACCAGCGCCAAGGACGATGTGTGGCAAAAGCAGGCACAGTTCCAGCAACTGGCCCGCGACCTGGAAGCGGCCACCGGTGAGTTGGTGAGCGCCAGCCAGGTGCAGCCCTACAAGGCCAGCAACCTTACGCCTGCCGTACAGAAAGTCGAAGATGCCTGCAGTGCCTGCCATAAACAATTTCGCGACCACTGACCGGTTTTACTGATCGAGTTCTTCCACGGCGTCCTGCAGTTCCTTGCGTGACTCGGCGAGCTTGTCCTTGCGCTTGTTGATCTTGTCCGCGTCGCCTTTTTTCATCGCCTTGTCGAGGTCGGCCTGACGGCGGCTGACGTCATGCTTGGCGTCGAGCACCTTGTTTTCGCGCTCCTTCCTCAAGGCGGCATCCGTGCAGTTGGCGGTGACTTCGCTCAGGGCTTTTTCCAGGCCGGCTTGCTGGTCGCTGTTGCCGTGGGCCTTGGCTTGTTCGATCTGGGTGCTGATGGCCTGGCGCTTGGCGGCGCAGCCGGTGAGTGGGGTGGCTTCTTCGGCGGCCAGCAGTGGCGTAGTCATGAAGCTTGCGACGGTCAGCAGGGCAAAAGGGGCGAGGAATTTCATGTGGAGCTCCGGGGTCGCAAATAGCAGGGTGAATTCTGCTGTGATTTAAAGGTGGCTGGGTCGGGTTCAAAACCCGTCTATTCCGGCCACACGTAATGTTTCAGCCAATGTCTGTACGTGTGGGTCGCGAAAAAAAGCGCTCAGTTGCGCTGCGCGACCCGGGCCGATGCCATCGATGGCCAGCCAGGCCTGTGTGTCTCTGGCGACCAGCGTCTGCCAGTTGCCCTCCAGGTTGCCGCGTGCCGCAGGCGGTACACCCAAGGCCTTGAGCCATTGTGCGAAGGGGCGTTGCCGAGCGCTGTGAAGGCTGTCGAGCAGCCGCGTGCGGCTGCGCTCACCGAAGCCATCAATGTTAGCAAGCTCTGCCGCATCCAGGGTTAACCAATCGAGAAAGCCTGCGATTAGACCGGCCTGGATCAATATGTTCCACGTCTCGTGGCCTATGTGTGGCAATGCCAGGCCCTGGTTGCCGCTCAGCCAGGTAAGGCGTGCGAGCAGCTGTTCTTCGCAGCCGGGGTCCAGCTGCCAGCAACTCAAGGCGTGAAAGTCCCGAGGGTCGGGCACTGGCAGGTCGACCCTGGTGGTATTGCGCAGGATCACCTGGTCCAGCCGAGGGATCACTTGGCCCGCCAGGCTGATGGACACGTGGTCGCCCGGGCGAATATCCAGGGCCTGCCAGCGCTTCAAGGAGCCGGCGCTGACCCGGCTGATCCGGCGGTCGTCCAGGCGCACCGGCTCCAGTTCCAGAATGGGGGTGATGCGTCCGGTGCGGCCGATCTTGAATTGCACCTGGCGTACCAGGGCCAGGGCTTTGGAGGCGGGGTACTTCCAGGCGACCGCCCAATAAGGCGCACTGGCCTGCCAGCGTTCAGCGGGTGCGCGCTGCGCCTGGTGCAGCACCACGCCGTCACTGGCAAAGGGCAGGGGGTGGTTGTACCAATAGGTGCGCCAATGTGCTGCTTCGATGATGTCCTGGACGGGCTGGCTGTAGCGCTGGCTGTCGGTGAAACCCCAGCGAGCCAGGGTGGCCAGGCGTTCGGTAAAGGCTGCGGGGCCATTCGGCCAGGCCCAGACAAACAGGCCGATGCCGGCGGCGTCGGTATCGCTCAACTGCCGACGGTTCATCAGCCCAGCCACCTTGCTGCGCGCGTTGAGCCCGCCGCGTGCCGATTGCACATGCTCGTCGAGGCGCCAATAAAGTTCGCCTTGCAGCACCAGGTCGATGGGTTCCGGCAGTTGCTGGACAATGCCGGGGATCTTGCGCGCGGAGGCCGACCAGTCCTGGCCCAGCTTGCCATCGCCACGGCTGATCACCTGTTTCAACCGCCCCTGGCGGTACACCAGGGTCACTGCAACGCCGTCCACCTTGGGTTGGATCCATACATCCTGGCGCGTGCCCAGCCAGGCGCCCACGGCTTGCTCATCCAGGCGCTTTTCGAGGCCGGTATGGGCGACCGGGTGCGGCAAGGTGCCCCGTGAACTGGCCAGCGGATCATCAGGCGCCGTGGGGTTGGGCACGCACTGGCGCCAGTGGGCCAGACGCTGGCGGGCCTGGTCGTAGAGTTCATCACTGACGGGGGATTGGCCGAGGCGGTGGTAACTGTCGTCCCACAGGCGGATTTGTTCGGCCAGGGTGTCGACCTGGGCCCGGGCCTCATCAGGGCAGTTTTCAGTCCAGGCCGAAAAGGGTAGAGCGCTGAGGAGCAGAGCAATCAGTAAACGCATCATGAGCATCCTTGCTCGAAAGGGGCGCCCAGCCTAAATGATCCGTTCACCCACAAAAAAGCCCCGACGCTGCGGGGCTTTTTACCGGGTGTTTCGGCTTACTTGAACAGGCCGCCCAGCGCTTTCACGGCATCAGGCTTATCAGCCTTGGCTTCCTGGGTTTGCTGCTTGGCGTCGGCTTTGGCCTGGGCTTCGGAGAGTTTGTCACAACCTTTGTTGATCTGGTCTTGCGCTGCTTTGAAGGCCTTCACTTTCAAGCTGTCTTTGCTGGCTTCGGCCGCATCGATCTTGGTTTGCAGGTCTGCGGATTGCTTTTGGCAGTCGCCGGAATTGCCGACACCCAGCTGGGAGCCCAGGGCGCCGCTCAATGCGCTCAGGTCGGCGGCGTGGGCCGGCAGGGCGAACAGGCTGATCAGAAGGGCGGCAGGGGCGAGCGTGGAGATGCGCATGAAAAACCTCAATGTTCGATTGCCTGCGCACTTATGAGTCCCGGGCGGGTGCAGGGCAATATCCAAAATAAGGTGAAGGCCCGAGAGGGCACGGATTCTAGAGGGCCATTATTGTGCCTGCAAGCTTTGGATCCAAAAAATGTGAAGGCGGTCGCGCAGGCAAGAAAAAGCCCCGCCGGGCAAACCCGGCGAGGCTTTATGTACCGTGGGCGATTACAGGCCGGCGGCAGTGCGCAGGTCGTTGGCGCGGTCGGTTTTTTCCCAGGTAAAGGTGGTGAAGGTGTCGTCCCCGACGGTCTTCTGCGCTGGGGTACGACCGAAGTGGCCGTAGGCTGCGGTTTCCTGGTACATCGGGTGCAGCAGGTCGAGCATGGTGGTGATCGCGTAAGGGCGCAGGTCGAAGATCTCGCGCACCAGCTTGATGATCTTGTCATCGCTGATCTTGCCGGTGCCGAAGGTATTCAGCGAGATCGACGTAGGCTGGGCCACGCCGATGGCGTAGGACACCTGAATCTCGCAACGCTCGGCGAGGCCGGCAGCAACGATGTTCTTGGCCACGTAGCGACCGGCGTAGGCGGCCGAACGGTCAACCTTGGATGGGTCTTTACCGGAGAAAGCGCCACCGCCGTGACGAGCCATGCCGCCGTAGCTGTCGACGATGATCTTGCGACCGGTCAGGCCGCAGTCACCTACCGGGCCGCCAATGATGAACTGGCCGGTCGGGTTGATGTGGAACTGGGTGTCCTTGCTCAGCAGTTCGGCCGGCAGCACGTGCTTGACGATCAGCTCCATCACGCCTTCGCGCAGGTCAGCGTTGGAAACGTCCGGGTTGTGCTGGGTCGACAGTACGACGGCGTCAATGCCGACCACCTTGCCGCCTTCGTAGCGGCAGGTCACCTGGGACTTGGCGTCCGGGCGCAGCCAAGGCAGCACGCCGGATTTACGCGCTTCGGCCTGGCGTTGCACGAGCTGGTGCGAGAAGGTGATCGGGGCTGGCATCAGCACCTCGGTTTCGTTGCTGGCGTAGCCGAACATCAGGCCCTGGTCGCCGGCGCCCTGGTCTTCCGGCTTGGCACGGTCGACGCCCTGGTTGATGTCGGGCGACTGCTTGCCGATGATGTTCATCACGCCGCAGGTCGCACCGTCGAAACCGACGTCGGAGCTGTTGTAGCCGATGTCGGTGATCACGTCACGAACGATCTGCTCCAGGTCAACCCAGGCGGTAGTGGTCACTTCGCCGGCGATGATCGCTACACCGGTTTTCACCAGGGTCTCGCACGCCACACGGGCGAACTTGTCTTCAGCGATGATGGCATCCAGCACCGCATCAGAAATCTGGTCGGCGATTTTGTCCGGATGCCCTTCAGACACGGACTCGGAGGTGAAAAGGGAGTATTCGCTCATCTCGATGTTTTCCTGATATTTACCGATGGTGAGTGTCGCCAGTCGGTCGCTGAAAGTGGCGGACCTGAATCTGGAAACCATTACGTAAACCTACATAGAGGCTTTCCCCGGGAACGAGTCCCGCAGCGGTGGCCCAACGGGCCAGATCGTCCTGTTCAAAACCCAACCAGAGATCACCGCAGGCCTCCCTGGCCCAATTCTGGTTGTGGCTGCATAAATCCGTAACCAACAGGCTACCGCCGGGGTGCAGCAACCCGGCCATTTGCTTTAAAGCGTCGGCGGGGGCGGCGAAATGGTGCAAGACCATGTTCAGCACCACGCAATCGGCCTTGATCGTTGTGCTGCTCAGGGCATCAGCCAACTGCAGGCTGACATTGCCCAACGCCTCGCGCTCACAGAGCTGGCGTGCCAGTTCGAGCATCGCCGGGCTGTTGTCCAGCGCCGTGACCTGCCGAAAGCGGCGTGCCAGTTCCGGCAGGAAGCCGCCATCTCCAGGCCCGACTTCCAGCGCCGTCGCTTCTTCACTGAAGCTCAGCTTGTCCAGCAGCGCCAGTACGCTGTCGCGGTATTGGGCCAGGCCTGCGATCAAGTCCTGCTGGGCGCGAAATTTCTCGGCAACCCGTGCGAAAAAGTCCTGGCTCGCGGCGGCACGTTGCCCGTGGACCTGGCCGATGCGTGACTGCACGTCATGGGGCAGGCTCAGGCTGTCCACTTCCTCAAGCAGGGCCGCGTGCAACTTGCCGCCGAGCAGGTCGGCGTGGGGCAGGGCGCGGCGGTAGAAAATCGCATTGCCTTCGCGGCGGGTGGCGACCAGGTCGGCCTGGGCCAGCACCTTCAGGTGGTGGCTCATGCCCGACTGGCCGATGGCGAAGATCTGTGCCAGTTCCAGTACGCCGAATGAGTCGTTGGTCAGTGCGCGCAATACGTTCAGACGCAATGGGTCGCCAGCGGCCTTGCACAAGGCTGCCAGCTCTTCGCCGTCGTCAGGACGCAGGGTGGGCACGGGTAGGTTCATAAGGCCAGCAGTCTAGTGACGGGTGAGTATCCCCGCAAGGTCAATATCAAAAAGTTTTGATATTGATCGATAAGTGGCGGTTATAAGCAGCCGCTATAACCTTTAGACGAAGCGGTTAAAGGTTTCTGCAAGCGATTGCTGCCCAAAGCACAGGAAAAACACCTGCAAGTGACTATCTGTCATTGCCCGCAGGCGGTGGCTGAGGGAAAATGCCGATCCTTTTTTCCGTTTCTTTTAATCATTCACTCTTCAAAATCCTCAGGAGAACAGCGATGCCCAGCCGTCGTGAGCGTGCCAACGCCATTCGTGCCCTCAGCATGGATGCCGTGCAAAAAGCCAACAGCGGCCATCCCGGTGCCCCGATGGGCATGGCGGATATCGCCGAGGTACTTTGGCGTGATTACCTGAAGCACAACCCGAGCAACCCGTCGTTCGCCGACCGTGACCGCTTCGTACTGTCCAACGGCCACGGCTCGATGCTGATCTACTCGCTGCTGCACCTGACCGGCTACGACGTCACCATCGATGACCTCAAGAGCTTCCGCCAGCTGCACAGCCGCACCCCGGGTCACCCGGAATTCGGCTACACCCCGGGCGTCGAGACCACCACCGGTCCCCTGGGCCAAGGCCTGGCCAACGCCGTGGGCTTCGCGCTGGCCGAAAAAGTCCTGGGCGCGCAGTTCAACCGCCCTGGCCACGACATCGTCGATCACCACACCTATGTGTTCCTGGGTGATGGCTGCATGATGGAAGGCATTTCCCACGAAGTCGCGTCCCTGGCCGGTACCCTGGGCCTGGGCAAGCTGATCGCCTTCTACGATGACAACGGTATCTCCATCGACGGCGAAGTCGAAGGCTGGTTCACCGATGACACCCCCAAGCGTTTCGAAGCCTACAACTGGCAGGTAATCCGCAATGTCGACGGCCACGATCCGGAAGAGATCAAGACCGCCATCGACACCGCCCGCAAGAGCGCGCAGCCGACCCTGATCTGCTGCAAGACCACCATCGGCTTCGGCTCGCCGAACAAGCAAGGCAAGGAAGATTGCCACGGTGCCCCATTGGGTGACGCGGAAATCGCCCTGACTCGCGCCGCGCTGAAGTGGAACCACGGCCCGTTCGAAATCCCGGCCGACATCTACGCCGAATGGGATGCCAAGGAGAAAGGCCTGGCCACCGAAGCCGAATGGGACCAGCGTTTCGCCGCCTACTCCGCCGAATTCCCGGAATTGGCCAACGAGCTGGTGCGTCGCCTGGCCGGTGACCTGCCTGCCGATTTCTCGGAAAAAGCCTCGGCCTACATTGCTGAAGTCGCGGCCAAGGGCGAGACCATCGCCAGCCGTAAAGCCAGCCAGAACACCCTGAACGCCTTTGGCCCGCTGCTGCCTGAGTTCCTCGGCGGTTCGGCCGACCTGGCCGGTTCCAACCTGACCCTGTGGAAAGGCTGCAAAGGTGTCTCGGCCGAAGACGCCAGCGGCAACTACATGTACTACGGCGTGCGCGAATTCGGCATGAGCGCCATCATGAACGGCGTGTCCCTGCACGGCGGCCTGGTGCCTTACGGCGCGACCTTCCTGATGTTCATGGAGTACGCGCGCAATGCCGTACGTATGGCCGCGCTGATGAAGAAGCGCGTGATCCATGTGTACACCCACGACTCCATCGGCCTCGGCGAAGACGGCCCGACGCACCAGCCGGTCGAGCAACTGACCAGCCTGCGCACCACGCCGAACCTGGATTGCTGGCGCCCAGCCGACGCGGTGGAATCCGCGGTGGCCTGGAAGCACGCGATCGAGCGCAAGGACGGCCCTTCGGCGCTGATCTTCTCCCGTCAGAACCTGCAACACCAGGTGCGTACCGACGCGCAGATCGCCGACATCAGCCGTGGCGGCTACGTGCTCAAGGACTGCATCGGCGAGCCCGAGCTGATCCTGATCTCCACCGGTTCCGAAGTGGGCCTGACCGTTCAGGCGTACGACAAGCTGACTGCCCAAGGCCGGAACGTGCGCGTTGTGTCCATGCCGTGCACCAGCGTGTTCGAAGCCCAGGACGCCGGCTACAAGCAATCGGTCCTGCCGTTGCAGGTCAGCGCGCGTATCGCCATCGAAGCGGCTCACGCCGACTACTGGTACAAGTACGTGGGCCTGGAAGGCCGCGTGATCGGCATGACCACCTACGGTGAGTCGGCGCCGGCGCCAGCGTTGTTCGAAGAGTTCGGTTTCACCCTGGAAAATATCCTGGGTCAGGCTGAAGAGCTGCTGGAAGACTAAAGCGCTAACGCGGTGGCCTACTGGTCACCGCCTCTACTGTAGGAGCGAGCTTGCTCGCGAAGATCGTTAACGATAACGCAGCGTTTCTGGTTTAACGCGGCGCTCTCAGGTTCTTCGCGAGCAAGCTCGCTCCTACAGTGGTTTGTGTCGCCCACAATGCGAGAACCCCATGCCCCAAACGCGTCCCTACAAAGTTGCACTCAACGGCTACGGCCGCATTGGTCGTTGCGTCTTGCGTGCTCTGTTCGAGCGAGGGGCGGCAGCCGGGTTTGAAATTGTCGCGATCAACGACCTGGCCGACATGGCCAGCATCGAATACCTGACACGCTTTGACTCCACCCACGGCCGCTTTCCCGGCGAAGTGCGGGTCGAAGGCGATTGTCTGCATATCAACGGCGACTGCGTGAAAGTGTTACGCAGCGCCACCCCCGAGGGCATCGACTGGGCGGCGCTGGGCGTCGACCTGGTGTTGGAATGCTCCGGTGCCTATCACACCCGTGCCGATGGCCAGCGTTTCCTCGACGCCGGTGCTCCGCGTGTGCTGTTTTCCCAGCCGATGGCCAGCGAGGCGGATGTCGACGCCACCATCGTCTTCGGCATCAACCAGGATTGCCTGACCGGCAATGAGCTGCTGGTGTCCAATGCCTCCTGCACCACCAACTGCAGCGTGCCGCTGTTGCGCCTGCTGGATCAGGCGATCGGCCTGGACTACGTGTCGATCACCACCATCCACTCGGCGATGAACGACCAGCCGGTGATCGACGCCTATCACCATGAAGACTTGCGCCGCACGCGCTCGGCGTTCCAGTCGGTGATTCCGGTGTCCACAGGCCTTGCCCGCGGCATTGAACGCCTGCTGCCGGAACTTGCCGGGCGAATCCAGGCCAAAGCCGTACGGGTGCCGACGGTGAACGTGTCCTGCCTGGACATCACCATGCAAACCGTCAGCGACACGGATGCGACGGAGGTCAACCGGATCCTGCGCGACGCCGCCACCAGCGGCCCGCTCAAAGGCTTGCTGGCCTACACCGAGTTGCCCCACGCCAGTTGTGATTTCAACCATGACCCGCATTCGGCGATTGTCGATGCCAGCCAGACCCGCGTTTCCGGTCCGAGGCTGGTGAACATCCTGGCCTGGTTCGACAACGAATGGGGCTTTGCCAACCGAATGCTCGACGTTGCGGAACATTATCTGCATATCGCCTCTAAACAACCTCAACAGTAATTCAGGAACTGCCACCCATGACCGTGTTGAAGATGACCGACCTCGATCTGCAAGGTAAGCGCGTACTGATTCGCGAAGACCTCAACGTCCCCGTCAAGGACGGTGTTGTCACCAGCGATGCGCGAATCCTGGCCTCGCTGCCGACCATCAAGCTGGCCCTGGAAAAAGGCGCGGCCGTGATGGTCTGCTCCCACCTGGGTCGCCCGACCGAAGGTGAGTTCTCCGCCGAAAACAGCCTCAAGCCGGTAGCCGACTACCTGAGCAAGGCCCTGGGCCGTGACGTGCCGTTGGTGGCTGACTACCTGGGCGGCGTCGACGTTAAGCCTGGCGACATCGTGCTGTTCGAAAACGTGCGCTTCAACAAAGGCGAGAAAAAGAACAGCGACGAACTGGCCCAGCAATACGCCGCCCTGTGCGACGTGTTCGTGATGGACGCTTTTGGTACCGCCCACCGTGCCGAGGGTTCGACCCACGGCGTGGCCAAGTTCGCCAAGGTGGCGGCTGCCGGCCCATTGCTGGCGGCTGAACTGGAGGCACTGGGCAAGGCCCTGGGCGCTCCGGCCCAACCGATGGCTGCCATCGTTGCTGGCTCCAAGGTGTCCACCAAGTTGGACGTGCTCAACAGCCTGAGCCAGATCTGCAACCAGTTGATCGTCGGCGGCGGCATTGCCAACACCTTCCTGGCTGCAGCAGGCCACCCGGTGGGCAAGTCCCTGTACGAGCCGGACCTGCTCGACACCGCCCGCGCCATCGCCGCCAAGGTCAGCGTGCCGTTGCCGGTGGACGTGGTGGTTGCCAAGGAGTTCGCTGAAACCGCCGAAGCCACCGTCAAGCTCATCGCCGACGTGGCCGCCGACGACATGATCCTGGACATCGGCCCGCAAACTGCAGCCAACTTTGCAGAACTGCTGAAAGCCTCCCAGACCATCCTGTGGAACGGTCCGGTCGGCGTGTTCGAGTTCGACCAGTTCGGCAACGGCACCAAAGTGCTGGCCAAGGCCATCGCAGACAGCTCGGCATTCTCCATCGCCGGCGGCGGCGACACCCTGGCGGCCATCGATAAATATGGCGTTGCCGACCAGATCTCCTACATTTCTACCGGTGGCGGTGCATTCCTCGAATTCGTCGAAGGCAAAGTCCTGCCCGCCGTGGAAGTGCTGGAAACCCGAGCCAAAGGCTAAAGCTCGTGATCCGGAAAAGGAGTATTCCCATGATCAAGTCGTTGGCAATGGTGATCGCAGCGGGCCTGTTGGCCGGCTGCGGCAGCACGCCAAGCGCAGCGCCGGCGGCAGGCAAACCTGCCACGGAGCTGAAAAAAAGCTGCTATCAGGCTGACTGGCAAGCCGAGACCATGCCGGTAATCAACAAGCGCATCGGCAACGAACGGCTGGAGAAATACGACTCCGCGCCCAACGGTCAGGAACAGGGTTGCCCTTGACGGGTCTGATCAACTAACCGACGGCATCGGCGGCCTTTGGCCCCGCTGCGAGGATTGGCAATGAAAGGCGTTTTCGCCCTGGCAGCCCTGGCCCTATTGGCCGGTTGCAGCAGCATGAACATGTTCAACAAGGCAGAGCCGGAAGGTAAGTGGACCACCTGGACCTGCGACAGCAAGGCCGAGGTCAACTGGCGCTTCGCCAACCAGGCCCGCAGTGAGGTGGATGTACGCCTCGGCGGTTCCGACCAGGTTTATCGCCTCAAACAGGATGTGGCGGCTTCGGGCGTGCTGTACAGCAACGACCAGTTGGCGTTTCACACAAAAGGTGAGGAAGGCCTGGTTTACTGGGTTGCCACCGACGATTTGATCGGGCGCGGCTGCAAGGCCCAGTAAATAGAACGCGGTCTCAACATCGATGAGACCAAAATGTGGGAGGGGCGGTGCGACGATTCGACTTGCCCCCGATAGCGGTGGATCAGCCAACAGAGTCATCACTGACAGGCTGTCATCGGGGGCAAGCCCCCCTCCCACATCAGCAATAACGATTCAGCACGCCAGGCATGCAAAGCCTGACCTGCAATAACTTGAATAGCAGCCGCCGCTACGGCAGGCTTGCACGATTAACGACCCTCGACCGGGAGAGACAACACAATGGCACTTATCAGCATGCGTCAAATGCTGGACCACGCAGCCGAGTTCGGCTACGGCGTCCCAGCCTTTAACGTCAACAACCTTGAGCAGATGCGCGCCATCATGGAAGCCGCTGACAAGACCGACTCCCCAGTGATCGTCCAGGCTTCGGCCGGTGCGCGCAAATACGCCGGTGCCCCGTTCCTGCGTCACCTGATCCTCGCCGCGATCGAGGAATTCCCACACATCCCGGTGTGCATGCACCAGGATCACGGCACCAGCCCTGACGTGTGCCAGCGCTCCATCCAGCTGGGCTTCAGCTCGGTGATGATGGACGGCTCCCTCGGCGAAGACGGCAAGACCCCGACCGACTACGAGTACAACGTACGCGTAACCCAACAAACCGTGGCCATGGCCCACGCCTGCGGCGTTTCGGTTGAAGGCGAACTGGGTTGCCTGGGTTCCCTGGAAACCGGCATGGCCGGTGAAGAAGACGGCATCGGCGCCGAAGGCGTGCTGGATCACAGCCAGATGCTGACCGACCCGGAAGAAGCTGCCGACTTCGTCAAGAAGACCCAAGTGGACGCCCTGGCGATCGCTATCGGCACCAGCCACGGCGCCTACAAGTTCACCAAGCCACCGACTGGCGACGTACTGGCCATCGACCGCATCAAGGAAATCCACAAGCGCATCCCTAACACCCACCTGGTGATGCACGGTTCTTCCTCGGTACCGCAAGAATGGCTGGCGATCATCAACCAGTACGGCGGCGACATCAAAGAAACCTACGGCGTACCGGTTGAAGAAATCGTCGAAGGCATCAAGTACGGCGTGCGCAAGGTCAACATCGACACCGACCTGCGCCTGGCGTCCACCGGCGCGATGCGTCGCCTGATGGCCACCAACCCGAGTGAGTTCGACCCGCGCAAGTTCTTCGGTGCGACTGTGACCGCGATGCGTGATGTGTGTATCGCTCGTTATGAAGCGTTCGGTACTGCCGGTAATGCTTCGAAGATCAAGCCGATCTCGTTGGAAGCGATGTACCAGCGGTATTTGAAAGGTGAGTTGAACGCTAAGGTGAATTAAGCCTGAGGCGTTAAAAAGAAGCCCGCAGCGATGCGGGCTTTTTTTGTTTTTGATTAGGTAAGTTTGAGAGACAGGAGATTCGCGGGATGATCGTTTGATTCTGCACTAGCTGACAGGTGCGTTCGATTGTTTTCTGTACAAATATAAATAGACCGCAATGGACAGCGATGCAGTTAAAAATGCCATGCCCGCAGCCACAACAAAAGGTGCTGGGCGACCACCTGCGATTATTAGCATTGTTCCTAAAGAAGGTCCCGTTATAACGCATAGTATTTGGATGCTTCTGAAAGACATGGATACTCTTCCGATATTGTCAGTAGGGCATAATTGCTGAAGGATTATATTTGAAGATATTATTAGCGTTTCATAACCGAAGCCATTCAAAAACCAAACCAATGGATAGAGATAGGCTCTTCCAGGTAATTGGAAAAATACTAAAACTGCGGTCAGGATTAATGCGGTAGAGAAAACAACTAATGCGCTGGACCGAAGAAGAATCTCATCGAAATTGCTCAATTTGAATTTCATCAGCAATGCGGCACATATTGCACCTCCGGCTGTTGCTGAGACGATTATTGAAAAATTAACTGGAGGTAAACCTTCATAGGCTAGAAAGGACGCCAAATGTGGGTCGTAAATTCCTAAAGCCAGCGATGTAAGCAGGGAGTACAAAAAGCCTATGCGTAGTTGAAAGGGCAAGGCATTGAATATAGAGAGTCCTCTTGTAATGTCGCGATAAAGTGGCAGGGCGTTGGTAGCGGTGCCATTCATTTGCGTTCGGAATGCCAGGCAAATAGACCTTAGGAGTGGGAAGGTTAATAAAACGGCGACTGCCGAAAAAAAGAATAAATTCTTAGGTGATAATACTGCCGTTAATACGCCTGCAAGTAACGGCGCAAAAATTTTGGAAGATTGATCAAATACACTTACGTGGCTGAAAAAAGATTTGCGCTCCTCGGCATGTATCAGTTGCCGAACTATAATGGTTATCGAAGGAAAGTAAAATAAATTTGACACGCCTTTGAAAATGACGAAAAGCAAAAAGCTCTGAAGATCTGGAGACACTGCTAGCCCTACGGTAGACAGTGTGCGGAGTAAGACGCCGGATACTAGTGTTTTCCTTACGTCATATCGATCTATCAGCGTTCCTACGATAGGACCTAGAAACAACATAGGGGCACCCAGGCAAAAGGCCAAGAACGCTATTGATGAAGGAGAGGCATGCCATAGATAAACAGGAACCGTGAAGATTAAAAAAATATCAAGCCATAGTGAGAAACTGGATAGCGCTTGCACGAAAATAAGCTTACTTGACGTTTTCATCAGGTCGATCTGAATGTAGGAAAAGTGTGTCTTCAAATACGAACCCGTCGAGCTCATGTTCACTGGCGAATCGATACAAGTCGCTAAGTCTATTTATAAAGCCGCGTCCGTTAAAATTTAAGGAGGTGTTACAAAGTACGCCGACTCCTGATATAGCACGATAGGCGACTAGCAGTTGATGTATACGAAAATTTTGCGATTTATTGACTGATTGAGGGCGCGCTGAGTTATCAACGTGCGTCACCGCCGGAATGCTAGCTGAAATAACTTTGCGAAACTCCAGCATGTAGGGGGAGGGGTTAGACGGGCAGAAGTATTCAGCCATACATTCTTCTAAACATATCGGTGCTATAGGGCGAAATCCTTCGCGCTTCTTGATTTTGTTCAATCTAATGAGATTTTCTCTAGGATAGGGCGCCGCTAATATTGAGCGATTTCCCAGTGCTCTAGGACCCATTTCATATCTGCCCTGCACCCAACCTAATATGCAGCCTTCATGAAGTAATCGCGCTACACGTCTCGTATCATAGGGTTCACTAATGAAGGTGCCTGTGTTATCTGTGTCAGAATGTGATAGCTCCCCTGCATAGGGTGACCAAGTTACTTTGGCAAGTCCTTTGGTATGCAGTAATGCATCAATCGCAGTTCCAATTGCAGACCCGCTGTCGTTTGTGCACGGAGGAATAAATACATCAGAGAATAGTTGTGTCTCTTTCCATTTTGAGTTCCAGTCACAATTTAATCCGCATCCGCCAACAATTAATAAAGGTGCGTCATCAAAGACCAACTGCTGTGCAAAATCACGAAAAAGATTGAAGATTGCGTTTGAAAGATGATATGCAAGTGATGCAAATCGAGGGTTGTTGAGTCCAATATTATAATATGCACTGTTACGGAAATGGTGCTTGTGAAGCTTTCTAAAGTCTATGTTCTTGTCTACTAGGGTGGTTATTATGTGTCTGGCGTCTTCGTCAAGATCGCCATTTTCTCCATAAGCAGCAAGTGCCATGAGTTTGCCTGCATCACTTAAACGAATTTGTCCCGCTCCAAGATTAAAAGTAGGATCTGCGAGCGCATATAAAAAAGCAAATCTGTCCCCAGGGTTTTCAAGTGCACTACCTAATTTGGTAATGTTTACGTTTTCATCAATTCGATAGAATGCACCGAAATAGCCCTCCCAGAGCAATGCATAGCAAGGCTGTCCTTGTGGAAAGGGTGAAAGCCCGTATCCGCATAAAAGGTGTGAGCGTTCATGTGAGGATGAAAAATAAGTAACATTATGACCAAATATTGAACGTTCTTGATGAATAATCTTCTTTAGTCCTGAATAGCCTGCACCAATGATGTCACTTTCTGAGTTCAGTCCTCTACTCCAACCGCTCTGAGCTACTATATCCACGGGTTTGTTAATCATGTGAGAAACTTTCAGTAGTGCGTCAGGTGTCACGCTTGAAAAACGAAGGCCGTTATCTTTTTCTGCTTCTACAGAAAACTCCAAGTGGTTCCCAACAATTAGGGCTACCGCCCCGTCATGTCCATCTTTAAGGCCAAGTATTACAATGTCATTATTTTCTACATTGACCATGCTCAGTCCCCTCATTAGATTCCGTCGAGTAGTTTTCTAACTTCTGTGGTGTACGAACTACCCGTTCCATTCCCCGCACCCACCAAAAAAATGACTTGCTCTGAAGGAAGGTTGACCTCTAAGAGTTCATTTATTTCTTTGTCATGAAAGTAACCGGTCAGCCAAGGATGTAAGCCAAGCGCCGTAATTAATAAATTTGCTGTTTGTGATAAATGTCCAACGTCCAGCAGCATTGGGCGATAGGCGCGGGAGTGGGGGTATTTCCACCAGAGCTTGTCAAAGCGAGAAGTAAAAAAAATTGCGAATGCTAAGTTGTTTGCCCAGTGCTGGCCGCATAAATAAGTAGATATTACTTCAGGCGGAAGGTCGCGTACCTTCTCCAGAGTATGCTGTTCACTTATATAATGATAAATGCCGGGGGCAAGATCCTCGACATTTCGCACCCATACATAACCCTCCGTCGCTTGTAAGCCTCCGGCCGAAGGTGATGTTCTTCTGAAACCGAATTTTTGAGCGCCAATCGGCGCGTCGTAATCGGTCTCTTTCTTATCCGCTAAAGTTCCATACAGTATGGTTGCCAGTGATAATATTGATACTGAAGTGTCAAAAAAATCTCGGCAGGTATGACGCGCCAAAAGCGTCTCCCAAAGACTCGCTTCTTTAATAGCCGAAAGGTTTGGAGGTGGTAGTAAGGTCTTTTCTCCTCCTTTTATTAAAGAAATATTTGGTTCGTTTTTATGAATTGACTTGCAAAAGTTTAAGTAGCTTTTGGCATATTCAATGTACATTTCAGGCTTGTCTGGGGTTGGCGAATTCGGGTGAGATGTCCCAATATGGAATATTTTTGATAGCACGTCCCAGCCCCATTCATCGGCTGGTTTCACTTCATACAGTACTCCGGAGGTGTCTATGGATATGTCATCGGCTGTATCCGATACGAAATCGCCTGCGGAAAAACTCACTAACCGCTCAAATTCTCTTGTGCTTATTTGGTATTGGACGTGATTTCTGTAGTCCCACAAATAAGCTGCGCCATCTTTAAGCACTAAAAATATGTCGTTCGAGAGCCATTTTTTTTTCGCAGTACACATAGCCGCCTGACCACCCATGAGTGAGGTTCATTTTTAGTGGCTGCCTGGGCCGAAGCCCAGGCGGTACATCATTATTTAATCGCTAGCTTTCTGCTATTAGAAGCTTCGATAACGCTACCCCCATCGTTGGGAATAAATTTGTAGTGAGGTACAGTCACCGTCTTAATTGAGAAGTGAGGGGTCTGGTACGCGTCGTTTGACTGATTGTTGAGCGTCGGTTCTATAATTGCACGTTTCATATATAGTTCCTCTGTGTTGGTGCCTTCGCAGATTTGCGATGCACTTAAACCGTATGAGGGCTTGTTATGGATGTCAATTTGTGTTTTTTGAATTGTATTGTTTTTCAGTTGAGTCTTTGTGTGTTTTTGTAGGGGGTTGTCGGATAGTTCTGATTGCTATTTCCTACATCTCGCTCCATCGCGGATATCTAAAAATACTGATTAATACACAAGGCGGTAACATCCAGTTGCACATATGCCGAAGATTCGGTTGTCGTTGTGGTTCACATGTGTTTATTCGCGGGTGCTCAATTTAGAGCGTTCAGTCGGGGGCACCAAGTGCGGCGTATGGAATGCCTACGTTGATAGTGACCTGTATCTGGGGTTTACCCTATCGGCCTTGAACGCCATGCGTGCTGTGTATTACGCGTTATAAAGCGTGTGGTACTGCGGGTAATGCTTCGAAGATCAAACCTGTCTCGTTGGAAGCGATGTATCAGCGGTATTTGAAAGGTGAGTTGAACGCTAAGGTGAACTGAGCCGAAAGCGTTTGAAAAGAAGCCCGCAGCGATGCGGACTTTTTTGTTGGTGGAATTTTATTTGTTGTATTTATTGAAATGTCCGTTAAAGCGGACATTTCGCGGCGGGCTCCCCAAAAAGTCCGCTATAGGTGACATTCAGGTTGTTTGAAGTGAAGCCTTGATCAGCCAGGGGCTGGTCTATCGAAACCCCGGTGCTCAATCACCCGAAACACATCGCTCACGTCCTGCACCAGGATGCGTGCGGTATTGGCCACGTTATTCAAGTCGCGCTCTGCAAAGTCCGGCAGGCTGGAGCAGGCCAGCAGGTTGAGGTGTTCGAGGGCGGCGTTGAGGCGTTCTCGCAGGCAGGCGTGGAGGTCGAGCAGTGGGGCGTCGCTGTCGATCAGGAGCACGGGATTGTCGGTGGCGGTTTCGGTGCAGGGGTAGAAGCGGCGGGGTGGTACTTGGCTCTTCATGGAAAATCCTTAACTCAATAGAAGAATGGCCACCGTTTGCTGCGAAACAAATAAGGTGGCAACTGTGCGCGGGTTCGCAGACCGAGGAGTTAAGACCCGGCAGACCCGAAGGTCTCCCACGCACAGCCGCCATAACAAAGACGGCCTTCGGCAGGAATGCCGGGGCTGTTTTGACGGGTGCGGTTTTAACTCTGTAGGGCTGCGAAACCCTATCGCCAGTCAATGCCGGCGACGGGGCGAACTATAAGCGGCGATTTTGCTTGTCGCAATGGTCGTGTAGGACGAGCACAGAGTCTTCAGGCAAAGCAGATCAACTGCGGGAGCCGGGCTTGCCCGCGATAGCCATGCATATCTGCACATCTTTGGTGAAAATATTACCCGAGCCCACGAGGCTCTTGTGGTGAGCGGGCTTGTCCCGCGCTGGGCTGCGCAGCAGCCCCAATAAGGTCACCGCAGAGTGCCAGAATCACTCAAGGTGAAGGTTTTGGGGCTGCTTCGCAGCCCAACGCGGGGCAAGCCCGCTCACCACAGAGTTATGTGTCAGCACTTTAAGTGCCTATGCCGCTATCGCGAGCAAACCCCGTTCCCACAGGGATGGTGGCGTGTTTAATACGGTCGCTTCACCGAGGAATCGTCCTTGGCGTCACCGGACACTTCACTCGTGATCAATATCCAACTTGGCAAACGTCACCTTGGCGCCTTCCTTGCTGTCCCCGCTGTTGTCCTGCACATAAGCGCCTGCCTTGAAGTACAGCGGCTTGGCGGCCCACGCGGCACCGATACGCTCGTTCCACTCACTGTCGGCGGCGTACACGCTGAGCAGGCCGGCCTTGTTGAGGTTGATCACGTAGGTGAAGCTTTTCTCCAGCGGCACATTGGACGCGACGATGATCACGCGGCTTTCATCTTCGTCCGGGCGCATGCGCACCTTGGCGACGATGTTGCCGGTCTGGGTCTTTTCCTTGAACTGGTATTCGAGCTTGATCAGCGGTTTCTGGCTGTCATAGGCGTGGATCTGGCCGATGACGATCTTGCCGCTGGAGGGCACCTGGTTCACCGCCAATGTGGCCCGCAGGAAGTTGTCGGCTTCGGGGTAGGTCCAATTGCGCAGGCGGCCGTCGGCGTAGGTTTCGCGCAGTTCGCTGCGCGGGTACACGGCGTTTTCGGTGCGGGTGCCGGTGACGGGGGTCCAGAATTGCACGTTGCTGCCTTCGGCCTGGAAGTATTGGTCGTTGAAGCCGCTGAGCAGCCTGGGCGTGTCGATCGTCGCGGGGGGCGAGCCGACCGGAATGCTCAGGTTCCAAGTGGAGAGGTCGATCATGGCATTGGCCTTTTACAGGGGGTGAAGGCTTTGGCCCGGGGGCCTGACAGGTTCTTTATAGGCGGTGGCCGGCCAGTTGTTAAACGTTTGCTGGCAATTTATTGGCGCCAAGGGAATGCCAAAAAGCCATGTTTCCCATGAACCGTGGGCTGTAGAGGTTGACCGTTAGTCGGCTGACTGAACTTTGGCGCAATGATGGCGTCCACGTCACTTCTGATTTTCAGGATCCGGGGCTAGAGTGAGGCCTCAATGTTTGTCCGGGTTTTCTCTCAGAAGTGACCGGAGTAGACCCAAGGAAGAGACCTAGCATGGAATGCGCTCCACCTCATGGCGATGGCAGTTCGGTTCTTCTGGTGGTCGATGACTACCCGGAAAATCTGATCAGCATGCGTGCGCTTCTGCAGCGTGATGATTGGGTGGTGATCACCGCCGCGTCCGGGGTGGAAGCCCTCGAGTTGCTGCTGCAGCATGAGGTCGACCTGGTGCTGCTGGATGTGATGATGCCCGGCATGGACGGTTTCGAAGTCGCTCGCTTGATGCGCGGCAGCCAGCGCACGCGCATGACCCCGATCATTTTTCTGAGTGCCAACGCCCAATCCCCCGCCGCCGTGCTGGAAGGCTACGCCAGCGGCGCCATCGACTACCTGTTCAAGCCCTTCGACCCGCACATCCTCAAGCCCAAGGTCCAGGCGTTGCTGGAGCATCAGCGCAACCGCCGGGCCTTGCAGCGCCTGAGCCATGACCTGGAGTCCGCCCGGGCGTTCAATGCCTCGGTATTGGATAACGCCGCCGAGGGCATCCTGGTGGTGAGTGAAGAGGGCGTGATCGAATACGCCAACCCGGCGATTTCGCGCCTGCTCAATGCCACGATCCAGGAACTGCAAGGCCAGGACTTCCTGAGTTTCCTGCAAAAGCCCCATGTGCCCACTTGGCCGGATTCGCAAATGTACGCCGACTACCGCCGCGGTGAAACCTGGCGCCTGCACGATGCGCTCCTGCGCACCAGCCGGGGCCAGCAAGTGCCGGTGGCGTTGTCCTGCGCGCCGCTGCCCGCAGAGCAGAAGGCCATGGTGGTGACGGTGCTGGATATGTCCGAAGTGCGCCACCTGCACCAGCAGCTGGAATTCCAGGCCGTGACGGATCCGCTGACCGGGCTGTTGAACCGGCGTGGTTTCTACCAGGCGGTGGAAAACACCTTATCCCGCAGTGAGCGGACAGAGCAGTCCCTGGTGTTGCTGTACCTGGACCTCGACGGTTTCAAGCGGGTCAACGACTCCCTGGGTCATGATGCCGGCGACCGTGTATTGCGCTGGGTCTCGGAGCAATTGCAGGGCTGTCTGCGCTCCTACGACATTATTGGCCGCATGGGCGGCGATGAATTCACGGCGCTGCTGGAGCTGGAGTTCCCGGAGCAGGCGGCAAAGATCTCGGAAAAGCTGATCGAGCGAGTGTCGGTGTGCCAGCAGGTCGACGGTTTGGATGTCATGCTCGGCGTCAGCATCGGCATTGCCACCTTCCCGGATTGCGGCGCGGATTTGAGTGGTTTGCTGCGCGCGGCCGACATCGCCATGTACGAAGCCAAGCGCGCCGGCCGCCAGCAATATCGCTATTACGACCAGGAAATGAACGGTCGCGCCCGCTCGCGGCTGATGCTGGAAGACAGCGTGCGTACGGCGATTCAAAACAAGGATTTCACCCTGGTCTATCAGCCCCAGGTTTCGCTGGTGGATGGGCGTTTGCGCGGCGTTGAGGTGTTGTTGCGCTGGCGGCACCCCAGCGTCGGCGATGTGCCGCCGGGGCTGTTTTTACCGTTGCTGGAAGAGGCGCGGCTGATCAGTCAACTGAGCACGTGGATCTATCAGCAGATCGCCGCCCAGCGCCAGGCGTGGCAAGCCGCGTTCGACGATGAATTGGTGTTGAGCGTGAGCCTGAGCAGCAGCCAGTTCAATATGCCGAACCTGGTGAACCAACTGCAGCAGATGCTCGAGCGCTATGGGCTGGAGGGGTACCAGTTGGAGGTGGAAATCAGCGAGGACTGCCTGATGAGTAACCTGGAAGAGGCCGCCAAGCAGCTCAAGTTGCTGCGCCGTATCGGGGTGCGTATCGCCCTGGATGACTTCGGTTCGGGACAGTGTTCCCTGGCGCATTTGCGCGACCTGGCCTTCGATACACTCAAGCTTGATCCGCAATTGGTTGCGCGGCTGCCGGGCTCGGTGCGGGACGCGGCGATGGCGCGCAGCATTATCGAGCTGTGCAGGCATTTTGAGGTGGTCGTGGTGGCCGAGGGCGTGGAAACCCAGGAGCAGGCCCAGTGGCTCAAGGCCCAGGGTTGCCCGTTTATCCAGGGGCCGTGGGCGGCGCAGCCCCTGATGGCTGAAGAAGTGGTCGACTGGTCACGCGCCCGCGTGCGCTGAATTCGCTACACTGGCGCCCATCCGAATCCTGTTGCAGACCCCAATGACCGCGCTGAAATACCTCCAGGCCTACCCCGCTGCCCTCCAGGAGCAAGTGCGCCAACTGATCGCCAAGGACCAGTTGGGCGCCTACCTGGAGCAGCGTTACCCCGATCGCCATGGGGTGCAGAGCGACAAAGCCCTGTACGCCTATGCCCAGGCCTTGAAGCAGGAACACCTGCGCAACGCGCCGGCCATCGACAAAGTGCTGTTCGATAACCGCCTGGACCTGACCCACCGCGCCCTGGGCCTGCACACCACGATTTCGCGGGTGCAGGGCGGTAATCTCAAAGCCAAGAAAGAGATCCGCATTGCCTCGCTGTTCAAAGAGGCCGCGCCGCAATTCCTGCGCATGATCGTGGTTCATGAGCTGGCGCACTTCAAGGAATCGGACCACAACAAAGCGTTCTACAAACTCTGCGACTACATGATGCCCGGCTACCACCAGGTGGAATTCGACCTGCGGGTATACCTCACGTATCGCGACCTGCAGGGCAAGCCCTGACCGCACAAGGCGACCAACCATGGATGTGAGCAAGACCAAAAGCAGCTTCTACCGCCGGCTGTACGTGGCGTACCTGATCGACAGTGGGCTGGCCAGCAGCGTCCCGGCGCTGACCGATGTCACCGGCATGCCCCGGCGCACCGCGCAGGACACGATTGCGGCGCTGGCGGACCTGGATATTGTGTGTGAGTTCGAGCAGGAGGATGGGGCCCGCAACCATGCCGGGCATTATCGGATTCGCGATTGGGGCGCGATTGATCGGGGGTGGATCGAGGTGAATCTCAGCCAGATCAAGCGGGTTCTGGGTTACCCCTGAGTTCAGCGGTGGCTGGGCGGCCTCAAGCGCGCCGCATCCCGATATGCGGAATGTCATCCTCCAGGTATTCCTCACCCGCCACCACAAACCCATACCGCCCGTAATACCCCTGCAGATGGGCCTGGGCTGACAGGAAGATCGGCATCTCAGGCCAGATCTCGTCAATCTGCCTGAGGGTTTCTTCCATCATCTGGTGCCCCAGCCCGGTGCCCCGTGCAACCGGCGCCACGATTACACGGCCGATCACCACGTCGCCGCCCTGGGACTCCGGGTCCAGCAGGCGCAGGTAGGCCACCAGCTCGTCGTCTTTCCACGCCATCAGGTGGTGGGTATCGCCCGCCAGGTCTTGCCCGTCGATATCCTGGTAGACGCACTTCTGCTCGACAACGAAGACCTCGCCGCGCAAACGCAAAATGGCGTACAGCTGCTCCTTGCCCAGGTCGGTGTGATGTTTACAGACCCAATCGACTGTCATGGTGTGTTCTCACTTGAATGTCTGTTCTGGATAGTAAGCGCGACGGACGACTCTGTCTAAATCGAGTATTTTTGTGAATGAAATCAATTTGCCATCATTGAGTGCTCTCGACATCCGTTTCTTTGTGTAATCTGAGCTAATGTTAGAACCTCAGGCCCTGCCTGAGCCAAGGCCACCGCCCGCCGCCAAGGATTTTGAGCATGCCGCGATTGTCTCGTGCCGTTGCTTTGATTGGAGTGTTGTTGCTGGCGACACCTGTGTTCGCACAGCGTCTGCGCCTGGTCGCGGATGCCTGGCCACCGTTTACCGATGCCACCTTGATCAACGGTGGCCTGGCCACCGATATAGTCACCACGGCCTTGGCCCGTGCGGGCTATGCCAGCGACTTCCAACAGGTGCCCTGGGCGCGGGCGCTGATGGGGGTGGGCGATGGGCGCTATGACGTGCTGGTCAACGCCTGGTACGACGAGGCCCGTACACAATTGGGGCAGTTTTCCGGCGAATATCTGCTCAATCGCGTGCGTTTCATCAAGCGCCGTGACGATCCCATCGAGTTTCAGAACCTGGAGCAGTTGCACGACTATCCCATTGCCGTGGTGCGCGGTTATGCCTATTCAGCGGCGTTCGATGGGGATGGGCAGTTGCAGAAAGTGCCGGTGCATAACTTCGCCATGGCGGTGCGCATGCTGGCGGCGCAGCGGGTGCGGTTGACCGTGGAGGATGAGTATGTGGCGCGCTATTACCTGTCGCGCGAGTCGGCGCGGGTGCGCAATGCGGTGGAGTTTCTGCCCACGCCGCTGAGCGAAAACAGCCTGCATATTCTGGTCAGCCTGAAGAACCCCGAGCATGCGCAGATTGTGGCGAGCTTTGACCGCGAGATTGCCAGGATGAAGGCGGATGGCAGTTATGAGCGGTTGATGAAGGCCCATGGCATGTAGTGCCTGTGCGGGCCCCCGATAGCGACCTAAGCCGCGCTGGTGTCCTTGATCAAATGCGCCGCCAAGGTGCGCAACGGCCCCAATTGCCGGCATATCAACGCCAACTGCGTCTGCACCAACCGCTGCCCTTCATCAATCTCATCCGGCATCTGCTCCAGGTCCGCCGCCAAGGCCTCCTCGGCATCGCTCTGAATCGCAATCGGCTGCTTGTTAGCCAGCCCGGTGGCGATTTCGTCAATGCTCGCCGCCAGGCTATTGCCGGCGCCATCGATCAAGTGCGCGCGCACCTCGGCCGGCAGTTGGGTTTCGCGGTGTGCCCCGAGCCCCGACAGGTAGCTGAGCAAGGTGTGCGACAGCACCAGGAAGCGGAAGCCCACATCCGCTTCCTTACGGAAATGCCCAGGCTCCATCAGCATATTGGCCAGGGTGGTGGACAGCGCCGCATCGGCGTTGTGGGCATTGCGCCGGGCCAGGCGGTAGGCCAGGTCGTCGCTCTTGCCAGCGGCGTATTGCTGCATGATCTGGCGCAGGTAGATGCTGTTGCAGGTCAGGGTGTTGGCCAGCACTTTGTTCAGGCGCCGGCCTTGCCAGTCCGGGAGGAACAGGAACACCGCCAGGCCCGCGATCAGGCTGCCAAGCAGGGTATCGAACAGGCGTGGCAGGAACAGTCCGTAGCCATCGCCCACCTGGTTGAAGCAGAACAGCACCATCAGGGTGATCGCCGCCGTGGCCAGGGTGTAGCGGGTGGTGCGGTTGATAAAGAACACCAGGCCGGCGGCGATGGCGAACATCGATTGCACCAGCGGGCTTGGGAACAGGTCGAACAGCGCCCACGCCACGGTGAGGCCGATGGCGGTGCCGATGATTCGCTGGCCGAGCTTGCGCCGCGTGGCACCATAGTTCGGTTGGCAAACAAACAGCGTGGTGAGGATGATCCAGTAACCCTGGGAGGCGTGGATCGCATGCAGCATGCCGTAGCCGACGGTCAGCGCCAGGGACAGGCGCAGTGCATGGCGGAACAGCAGCGATGTCGGCGTGAGCTGGGTGCGCAGGCGCGTCCACATTTCCTTCAGGTTGCGTGGGGCGCGGTCCAGCAGGTTGCTGTCGGTGGCGTCGGCCAGGGCGTCGGGGTTGCTGGCGTCGCCGAGCAGGCGGTCGAGCGTGGACAGGTTGGCCGCCAGGGCGCGCAAGGACCGCAGCAGGCCGCGCCAGGCCGGGTTGCTCTGGATGCGCAGGTGTTCCAGGGAGGCATTCAGGTCGCTGAGGGCTTCGGCGAAGCTGTCGTCATAGATGAACGGCTGGCGCAGCTGGATCGACTCGGCCAGGGCCTGGCAGGCCTTGCCTTGCTGACGCAGCAGGCGTTGGCAGCGGAACAGTACATCGCTGTGGAAAAACGCATCGGCCAGGGCGTTGTAAGGATAGTGGGACGAGCTGGCGCGTTCGTGGATGTCCTGGGCCAGGAAGTACAGCTTGAGGTAGCGACTGACCTTCGACCCCGGCCGGCCATTGCCGACACGGTGCAGGATGATTTCCTTCGCCGCATTCAGCGCCGCCACCACCCGGCCGTTTTGCTGGGCCAGTTCCAGGCGGCGGGCTTCCACGTCCAGTTGGCGAATCGGTTCGAACAACGATGATTTGAGCTTCAGGTAACGCCCCAGCTCGCGGAACAACCGCGCCAGGCTCTGCTGCACCGGCTGGTTGGAGAACAGCGCCTGCCACAGCACCGATAACGCGCCGTACCAGGCGGCGCCGGCCACCAGCAGCAACGGCTCGTGCCAGAAATCACTGACGGCGCCGCCGCGCTGGTCCACGCCGATCATGGTGTAGACCGACAGGATCAAGGTGGCCGAAGCAATCGCGCCATAGCGTTCGCCCAAGGCGCCGAGCATGGTCAGGCAGAACGTGGCCAGGGCCAGGGAGATGGCGAAAATCCAGGGGTAGGGGAACAGCAGCTCCACCGACAGCGCGGCGATGCTGAAACACACCAGCGTCACCGCCAGGGCGTTGAGGCGGCCTTGCCAGCTGTCGTCGGTCTCGGCCAGGGCGCTGGCGATAATCCCCAGGAACAGCGGGATCAGCAGGGCCATTTCATCCTGATACCAGCACAGCGCCATGCTGCCGGTGAGGGCGATAAACACCCGGATGCTGTAGCTGAATTTATCCAGCGCCCACAGGCGCCGCATGGACTGCTTGAACGAGGTCGATGACATGAAGTCTGGAGTCTTCCGGGACGATGCCGCTAAATTGAGCCATCAGTGACGCCACGGCAAGGGTGGTGATCACATCTGGCAGCAAATTATTCCCAGGTATACCGTAAATCAAATGTGGGAGGGGGCTTGCTCCCGATTGCAGTGTGTCAGTCAGAACATCTATCACTGATACACCGCTATCGGGAGCAAGCCCCCTCCCACATTTTTTACTGCGTCGTGTCAAACAAACTGCGCGGCAGCGTAACCGGAAGCCCAGGCCCACTGGAAGTTAAACCCGCCCAGATGCCCGGTCACATCCAGCACTTCCCCAATAAAGTACAGGCCCGGGCTTTTCAGCGATTCCATGGTCTTGGACGAGACTTCCCGCGTATCCACCCCGCCCAAGGTCACCTCGGCCGTGCGGTAGCCCTCGGTGCCCGCCGGCACCAGTTGCCAGCTCGAGAGTTTTTGCGCGATATCGGCCACTTCAGCGTGGGTGTACTGCTTCATCGGCTTGGACGCGAACCAGGTGTCCGCCAGCAGGTTGGCCATCTTCTTGGTGAAGATTTCACCCAGCAGGGTTTTCAGCTCGCTGTTGGGGCGCTCCACCTGCTGCTGTTGCAGCCAGGTGTGGGCGTCGTGGTCGGGCAGCAGGTTGATCTCCAGCGTGTCGCCGGACTCCCAGTAGGAGGAAATCTGCAGAATCGCCGGGCCGCTGAGGCCGCGATGGGTAAACAGGAGGTTCTCGCGAAAGCTCTGGCCGTTGCAGCTGACCAGGCAATCCACCGAGGTCCCGGACAGCTCGCCACACAAGTCCTTGAGCTGGTCGGTGATGGTGAACGGCACCAGCCCGGCGCGGGTCGGCAGCAGTTCGTGGCCGAACTGCCTGGCGACTTGATAGCCAAAACCGCTGGCGCCCAGGGTCGGGATCGACAGGCCGCCGGTGGCGATCACCAGGGATTCGCAGCGCAGTTCACCCAGGGTGGTCTGCAACTGGTAGCCGCTGTCGACCTTGGCGATTTCTTCAATCGAGGTGTCCAGGTGCAGGCTCACGCCGGTCTGGATGCACTCGTCCAGCAGCATGCCGAGGATGTCACTGGATTTGTTATCGCAGAACAGCTGGCCGAGTTTCTTCTCGTGGTACGGCACACCGTGCTTGGCCACCAGCCCGATAAAGTCCCACTGGGTATAGCGGGCCAGGGCGGACTTGCAGAAGTGCGCGTTGTGCGAGAGGAAGTTGGCCGGCTCGGTGTACATATTGGTGAAATTGCAGCGGCCGCCGCCTGACATCAGGATCTTCTTGCCGGCCTTGTTCGCATGGTCGAGCAACATCACCTTGCGCCCACGCCCGGCGGCGGTCAGTGCGCACATCAAGCCTGCGGCGCCGGCGCCAATGATCACAACTTCGGTCGAGCGCACAGCAATGTCCTCACAAAAATAGGGGGCTGAAATGCAATCAAAACTGGGGGAGGGGGCTTGCGCCCCGATTCAATGGGGCTGCTTCGCAGCCCAGCGCGGGGCAAGCCCGCTCACCACAGCAAGCCCGCTCACCACAGCAAGCGCCCTCCCACATTGGATCTCCATATAGGTCGGAGACCGTGTTACAGGATCCGAACGCGCAACGAACGGCCTTTGATCTTGCCGTCGTTCAAGCGCTGCAACGCCTGCTTGGCGATGCCGCGTTCCACGGCCACGAAGGCCTGGAAGTCGAAGATCGCGATCTTGCCGACCTGGGCACCCGGGATGCCGGCTTCGCCGGTCAATGCGCCGAGGATGTCGCCCGGGCGCACCTTGTCTTTGCGCCCAGCGGCGATGCACAGGGTGCTCATCACCGGCAGCAGCGGACCACCGCTTTGCGGCTTGAGGTTGTCGAGTTGGTCCCAGTTCAGCGGCGACTTCTGCAGTTGCTCGATGGCCTGGGCGCGATGCGCTTCGGACGGCGCTACCAGGCTGATGGCGATGCCGGTCTCACCGGCACGACCGGTACGGCCCACGCGGTGGATGTGGATTTCCGAGTCGCGGGCCAGTTCGACGTTGATGACCATGTCCAGCGCGTCGATGTCCAGGCCGCGGGCGGCGACGTCGGTGGCCACCAGGACCGAAGTACTGCGGTTGGCGAACATCGCCAATACCTGGTCACGGTCGCGCTGTTCCAGGTCGCCATGCAGGCCGACGGCGGAAATGCCCTTGGCCGTCAGGTGATCGACGGTTTCCTGCACTTGCTGCTTGGTGAAGCAGAACGCCACGCAGGAGGCCGGACGGAAATGCGCCAGTACCTTGGTCACGGCGTCCATGCGTTCTTCCGGGGAGATCTCGTAGAAACGCTGCTCGATCTGGTCGTCGGAGTGGAACGCTTCGGCTTTCACTTGCTGCGGCGCGCGCATGAATTTCGACGCCAGTTGCTTGATGCTCACCGGGTAGGTGGCCGAGAACAGCAGGGTCTGGCGGCGCGGCGGGGTCTTGCTGATGATGTCTTCGATGGCGTCGTAGAAGCCCATGTCGAGCATGCGGTCGGCTTCGTCGAGGATCAGGGTGTTCAAGCCGTCCAGCACCAGCGAACCCTTGCGCAGGTGTTGCTGGATACGGCCCGGGGTGCCGACGATCACGTGGGCGCCGTGCTCCAGGGAGGCGATCTGCGGGCCGAGAGACACGCCGCCGCACAGGGTCAGGACCTTGATGTTGTCTTCGGCGCGGGCCAGGCGGCGGATTTCCTTGGCGACCTGGTCGGCCAGCTCACGGGTCGGGCACATCACCAGGGCCTGGCAGCCGAAGTAGCGCGGGTTGATCGGGTTCAGCAGGCCAATGCCGAACGCCGCGGTCTTGCCGCTGCCGGTCTTGGCCTGCGCAATCAGGTCCAGCCCCTTGAGGATCACCGGCAAGCTTTGCGCCTGGATCTGCGTCATCTCGACATAACCCAGCGAGTCGAGGTTAGCCAGCATGGCGGCGGACAGGGGCAAAGTATTAAAAGCGGTGGCGATGGTAGTCACGGGACTGGCTCTGCAAAACAAAATGTCGCGCAGTGTACCAGCCCTGTGGGAATTTCCCCGCAAGTTCTAGACGAGACGCCGGTTAATGCTCGATATGCTGTTCCGGGCTGGCCGCCCGTTTGCCGTCTTGGGGCGACAGTTGCAGGAAGATCGCCGCCGCCAGCATTGCCATGATGCCCACGGTGAGGAAGGTCAGCTGGAAGGCGCCGAGCACGCTTTCCACGCCATCGTTGCCGGACTCGGCAGTAAAGCCGCCAAGCAACGCACCGGCGCATGCTACCCCAAGGCTCAGGGACAATTGCGCCACCACTGACAGCAAGCTGTTGCCGCTGCTGGCCTGGGCGTCGTCAAGGTCGATGAGGGTGACGGTGTTCATCGCGGTAAATTGCAGCGAGTTGATTGCCCCCAGCACCGCCAGCATGGCCAGCAGCAGCGGGTAGGGCGTCTGTTCGCTGACCAGGCCCATGCTCGCCAGCATGATGCCCAGGGCCAGGGTGTTGCCGGTCAGCACCACGCGATAACCCAGGCGCTCGATCAACGGGCGCGCCACCGACTTGGCGAACATCGCCGCCGCCGCCAGGGGCAGCATGCTCATGCCGGCCTGGGACGGCGAATACCCCAGGGCCACTTGCAGCAGCAACGGCACCAGGAACGGCAAGGCACCGCTGCCCAGGCGCGCGAACAGGTTGCCGAGGATGCCCACCGCAAACGTGCGGGTCTTGAACAGCGCCGGTGAAAACAACGGGTTATCGATATGCCCGGCGCGCAGCCAGTACGCCGCCAGGCACGCCAACCCGCCGAACAGCAGCAGCATCACCCGCAGGTGGGGCAGATGCAGCTCGCCCAGACCTTCCATGGCAATGGTGATCAGCACCATCGCCGCGCCGAACAGCAGGAAACCGAGGCCATCGAAGCGCGTGCGCTCGCTGCCGCGCAGGTCGGGGATGAATTTCCACACGGCGTAGCAACCGATCATGCCCACCGGCAGGTTGATCAGGAAGATCCAGTGCCAGGTCAGGTATTGCACCATCCAGCCGCCCATGGTCGGGCCGAGCAAGGGCCCGAGCAGGCCGGGGATAGTAATGAAACCCATGATCCGCACCAGCTCGGAGCGGGGGTAGGCGCGCAGCACCACGAGCCGCCCGACCGGCAGCATCAGCGCACCGCCGAGGCCCTGGATGACCCGCGCGCCCACCAGCATGGTCAGGCTGCTGGACAGGGCGCACAGCAAGGAGCCGATGCTGAACAGCATGATCGCACCGAAGAAAATCTTCTTGGTGCCGAAGCGGTCGGCGATCCAGCCCGAGGCCGGGATCAGCAAGGCGACGGTGAGCATGTAGGCGATCACCACCCCTTGCATGCGCAGCGGGTTTTCCGCCAGGTCCCGGGCCATGGCCGGCAGTGCCGTGTTGAGAATCGTCCCATCCAGCGATTGCATGAAGAAGGCAATCGCGACCACCCAGGGGAGCCAGCGGGCGGTCTTGGCATCGAGAGGGGCACGATCTGGCATGGGGTACCTTTTTGTTAGCCGGCTATGTGTCGGCGATTATGCGCCATTCGTCGCTCCTTTTCCCACTGGCGGTTCGTCTAAGTCCGACAAGTTCGCGTGCTCTCCCACCAGGAAATCCAACAACGCCCGGTGCACCGCCAAAGCGGCCTCGCGGGACTCCAGGTCGAGTAAATGCCCAGTGTGTTCGGCCACCGCAAAGCTGCTGTGGCCCACGTACTGTTTGAACAGTCGGGCCTCGGCGGCGGGGGTGTATTCGTCCAGCGCACCATTGAGAAAGTGCACCGGGGTTTCGATCTGCCGCAGCGCCGGCAGGTAGTTGCCATCACCCAATGCCAGCACCTGGTGGATATGAAAGCGCGCCTGGCGGTACTCGGTGGTGGCCATGTTTGACAGGTGCCGATGGTTGTTGCGCTTGAGGCGTGGCGACAGGTATTTGCCGACGGTCTCGTTCAGCAGGTGGCCGACGGCGGATTTGTCATCGGCCTCGATCAGCACCCGCACGCGCTCCACATAGTCGAGCATGGCCTGGTTGAGGTTGGGCGCCAGGGCCATCACCACCGAGCTTTCGATCGACGGCGGGTTGTGCGCCAGGGTCAGCAGCGTGGAGATGCCGCCCCAGGAGGCCGAGACCAGATGGTTGACCTGGAAGCGTTCGACCAGGGCGCGCAGGATTTGCACCTCGTCATCCTTGGTCACCAGGTCGAGGTCGGTGTTGTGTTCGCGGGAATAGCCCGAGAAGGGCAGGTCGAACAACAACACATTGAAATGCTCGGCCAGGCATTTGCTGGTACGGGCGAATGAGCGTGTGGTGGACAGTGCGCCATTGACCATCAGAATGGTGTTCTTTTCCGAATCGTTTCCCAGTTGCTCAACATGAACGTTGTAGTGCTTGAACAGCTTTTCTATGACAAAACTTCCATGGTTCATGTCAACGCTCCAGCTTGCCCTTCCCGGGCAAGGTCGTGCTCTCGTGGGTGGGGTGGCGGGGTGCCACTAACCGTTATAACGAGGTTTTTCGCAGGCGACAACAGGCTGCCCGTGCAGACTGGGAGGAAGAGAATTTACGGTAGGAAGGGCTGAAACCGGGATGTCTGAAATCAGCACAGGACAAGGTGGGAGAGGGCAAGCCCGCTCCCACAGGGGGGGTATCTACAGGGTCAGGGTCAGGCGTTTAACCAGGGCACCCGGCAACAGGTTGGACGCGGTATTGCGCTGGCTATAAGTGCTGGCCGACAGCAGCAGTTCCCGCTCGACGGTCAGCGCTTCCAGTTGCGAACCGAGCAACTGGTAGACGCTGTCATCAAAACGCATGGTGCTGACCGGCGCCTTGATCTCGCCGTCTTCCACCCAGAACGTGGCGAAGCGCGTCATGCCGGTCAGGCGTGCGGCGGGCAGGTCGGAGTAGTTCAGGTACCACAGGTTGCTGATGTAGAGCCCGGTGCCCAGTTGCTTGAGGATCTCGGCCTGGGCCAGGTTGCCTGCCGCGATCTGCAAGGCGCTGGGGGATTCGTCGCCGCTGGCGCCGTTGGCGCTGAGGCCATATTCGGCGGCGCTGCGCGAGTTCACCAGTTGGCCGTCGGCCTGGCCGGCATTGATCAGCGTGACGTCACTGCGCGGGTAGCCTTCGCTGGAGAACGCCTGGCTCAGGGAGTCGGTGATGTGTTCTTTCACCGTCACCAGCGGGCTCAAGGACTGCTCGCCGGCATACAGCCGTTGCAACGAGCTGCCTTTGCTGGCGATGGCCTGGGCGGAAAAACCACCCCAGGTGATGATGCTGATGATTTCTTCCAGCGCCGCCGGCGCGAGGTAGGCGCGGTATTGTCCGGGCGCCAACGGGTGCAGCGGGCGGCCGAGGAATTCCAGCTGTTCACGCGCCAGTTGGAAGCGCCGGGCGAACTCGGCGCTGTCCCAGGCGTCGCCGGCGTAGCTGGCTTTTACCGCCTCGCCATTGGCGTGGAACAGGCTGAAATCGAAGTTGAAGCTATTGGCCTGATGCCAGCCAAACGCACCGTCCGAACTGGCGAAGCCCCGGCTGATCGGGCCGGCGGCATAGAAGCCGACCAGGTCGAGGCCATCGGCGGCCTGGCTGATTTCTTCCAGTACCTGGGCCAGGTCGGGCAGGGGGCGGGCCTGTTCGTTGTGGCTTTGCCAGGCGTTGTGGTTGAGCAGCAGGTACGGGTCATGGGGCAGCAGCGGCAGGGTTTCGCGCAATTGGCGCAGGCCGTCGGCGAGGCGCTGGCGATCCAGCTCGGGCTCGCCGGCCAGGGTGATGCCGAGGTCGGCATGGCGGCCATCGCTGATCAGCTTGAGGTTGAGGCTGGCCTGCTGCACGTGCCCGGCCTGACGCACCTTGGCGTGGTTGAAGCGCACGAACTCGGACGATTCTGCCGCGTAGCCCAGGTGGAATTGTTCCTTGTCGGTGATGGCCTGCTTGAGCCACTGCACCAATGCCTTGAAGGTGTTCATCAGGCATCTCCTCCAAATACGTCAACGTTGCTGAACACACAGGCCGGCGACGCATGGCCGACGCGGATCACCTGGTTGGGCTCGCCCTTGCCGCAGTTCGGCGTGCCCAGCACCTTGAAGGTGCTGGCGTCGCCCACGGCGCTGAGGTTGCGCCAGAACTGCGCGGAAATCGCCCGGTAGTTGGGGTTCTTTACCACGCCCTTGAGCTCGCCGTTTTCAATCAACTGGCCCCACTCGCAGCCGAACTGGAACTTGTTGCGTGCATCGTCGATGGACCACGAACGGTTGGTCGACATCAGGATGCCGCTTTCGATGCCGCCAATCAGTTGCGCCAGGTTCTTATCGCCGGCTTCGATATTCAGGTTGGCCATGCGGTCGATCGGCGCGCGGTTCCAGCTGCTGGCGCGGCTGTTGGCCACGCCGCCCATGCCCGAGCGGAACTGCGACAACGCCCCACCCAGGGGCTTGAGCAGCAGCCCTTCGCGGATCAGGAATTGCTTGCTGGCGGCGGTGCCGTCGTCGTCATGGCCGTAGCTGGCCAGTTGCTCGGGAATGTCCGGGTCGAACGTCACGTTCAACAGCTTGGAACCGTATTGCAGCTGGCCGAAGTCGCTGGCCTTCACAAAACTGGTGCCAGCGTAATTGCGCTCGTCGCCGAGGATGCGGTCGAGTTCCAGTGGGTGGCCGATGGACTCGTGGATCTGCAGGATCATCTGGTCGGGCATCAGCAGCAGGTCGCGCGGGCCCTGGGGCGTGTTTGGCGCCAGCAGCAGTTGCAGGGCTTCGTCGGCAATGCGCGGCGCGGCGCCCACCAGGCCGAAGCGGCTGATCACGTCAAACCCGCCTTGCTGGCCGAAGTTGCTGCCGCCGAGGGTGCGCGACTGGCTGTCGTTGCCGTCGTAGGCGGTGACGTTGACGCCGGGGAACACAAACCGCTGGGCCTGGCGCAGTTCGGCGCCGGCACTGTTGAGGTAGATCTGCTCGACGTGGGTCAGGCCGAGGCTGACTTCCCAGTTCACCAGGCGCTCGTCCTGGGGCACTGCAGAGGACTCATCGCCGAGCAGTTGGTAGCAGTCGCTCAAGGACGGGAAGGCGTGCTCGAGGTGCGGCGACAGGTAGTCGGCGACGTCGCTGGACACCCGTTGGTCGCGCAGGTCGAGCAGGGCGTGAGGTTTTATCAGGCGGGCTTGCTGTTCGGCGCGCTCGAGGGCGGCTTGCAGGCCAGGCAGGGAAATATCGTGGGTCGCGGCGTAGGTTTCCACACCGTTCAAACGCACGGTGAGCATGGCGCCTTCGTCGTGGTTCAGGTGCGGCGGTTCGGCGACGTTCTTGCGCACCGACAGGTACTGGCCGGACTCGCGCACGTAACGCAGGGAGAAAAATTCGGCGGTGGTGCGCAGGGCACTGAAGTGCTGCTTGAGTGTGGCGTGGTGGTCGAACATGGGGCCTTCCTTGTGGGCGGCTCAGCGCGGGCAGGCACACAGAGTAGGCCTGGGCTGGGGAGCGATCAAGGAGAGGTGATTCTTTGTGGCAAGTGCCCCTGTGGCGAGCGGGCTTGCCCCGCATTGGCTGCGCAGCGGCCCCAAAAATATTGGGAGCGCTGCGCACTCCAGCGCGGGGCAAGCCCGCTCACCACCGGGTTTAGCGTTATTGCGCCAATGGCCCCACTTCACGCAACGGCTTGCCACGCACCGGCGCGTCGCCGGCCACGTAGTAGTCGGCAGTGCTGCGCGGCAGCGGCTGGCGGCCACGGATCTTGTCGGCGATTTTCTCGGCGATCATGATCGTCGGCGCGTTCAGGTTGCCGGTGGTGATGATCGGCATGATCGACGCATCGACTACGCGCAGGCCCTGCATGCCATGCACGCGGCCTTCGCCATCGACCACGGCCATCTCGTCGTCGCCCATCTTGCATGAGCAGGACGGGTGGAACGCGGTTTCGGCGTGCTCGCGGATGAACTTGTCCAACTGCTCATCGGTTTGCACCTCGATACCCGGGCTGATTTCGCGGCCACGGTACGGGTCCAGTGCCGGCTGCTGCATGATTTCGCGGGTCAGGCGGATGCCGTCGCGGAATTCCTGCCAGTCCTGCTCGGTGGCCATGTAGTTGAAGAGGATGCTCGGGTAGTCCCGTGGGTTCTTCGACTTCAGTTGCACGCGACCACGGCTCGGCGAGCGCATGGAGCCCATGTGCGCCTGGAAACCGTGCTCTTTCACACCGTTGCTGCCGTTGTAGTTAATCGCGACCGGCAGGAAGTGGTACTGGATGTTCGGCCATTCGAATTCTTCACGGGTACGGATGAAACCGCCCGCTTCGAACTGGTTGCTGGCGCCGATGCCGGTGCCGTTGAACAGCCACTCGGCACCGATGGCCGGCTGGTTGTACCAGAGCAGCGACGGGTACAGCGACACCGGCTGGGTGCACGCATATTGCAGGTACAGCTCAAGGTGGTCCTGCAGGTTTTCGCCGACGCCAGGCAGGTCGTGGACCACCGGGATGTCGAGGCTTTCCAGCAGCTTGGCCGGGCCGACGCCGGAGCGTTGCAGCAGTTGCGGCGAAGCGATTGCGCCGCTGCACACCAGCACTTCTTTACGCGCACGGGCTTCAACGCGCTCTTCGGCGGCACCGATCAGGTAACGCACGCCAACGGCACGCTTGCCTTCGAACAACACCTTGTCGGTGAGGGCGTGGGTGACGATGGTCAGAGTCGAACGCTTCTTGGCCGTGTCCAGGTAACCGCGCGCGGTGCTGGCGCGACGGCCGTTAGGCGTGACGGTGCGGTCCATCGGGCCGAAGCCTTCCTGCTGGTAGCCGTTCAAGTCCTCGGTGCGCGGGTAACCGGCCTGCACGCCCGCTTCAACCATGGCGTGGAACAGCGGGTTGTTGCCGGCTTTAGGTGTGGTCACGCTGACCGGGCCATCGCCGCCGTGCCAGTCGTTGGGGCCGATGTCGCGGGTTTCGGCCTTGCGGAAATACGGCAGGCAGTCGAGGTAGCTCCAGTCTTCCAGGCCCGGCAGCTTCGACCAGTTGTCGTAGTCCATGGCGTTGCCACGGATGTAGCACATGCCGTTGATCAGCGAAGAGCCACCCAGGCCCTTGCCGCGTCCGCATTCCATCCGGCGGCCGTCCATGTGTGGCTCCGGATCGGTCTCGTACGCCCAGTTGTAGCGGCGGCCTTGCAGCGGGAAGGCCAGGGCGGCGGGCATCTGGGTGCGGAAATCGAGGCGGTAGTCGGGGCCGCCGGCTTCCAGCAGCAGGACGGTGACGCCTTCGTCTTCGGTCAGGCGGGTCGCCAGGGTGTTACCGGCGGAGCCGGCACCCACAATGATGTAGTCGTATTCTTGGGACATAAATGCACCCTCTTAAAAGTTTGGCCGCCCGTAGCAGCTGCCGAGGAACGAGGCTGCGTTGGGCTGCGTAGCAGACCCCAAGATCGCTACGCAGCCTCGCTTGCGCTCGTCAGCTGCTACGGCGGACCTTGGGATCGATACGCGCTGAGTTGAGTGGGGTTGCTTAGAACACCGAGGCGTAGTCGCCCAGCTCAACCTGTACCGATTTGATGCGGGTGAAGTTGTTCAGCGAGCTGATGCCGTTTTCACGGCCCACACCGGATTGCTTGTAGCCACCCACCGGCATTTTCGCGTCGGATTCGCCCCAGGCGTTGATCCAGCAGATGCCCGCTTCCAGCTGGTGAATCACGCGGTGGGCGCGGTTCAGGTCCTTGGTCACAAGGCCCGCAGCCAGGCCGAAGTCGGTGTCGTTGGCGCGGCGGATCACTTCTTCTTCGGTTTCGTAGGTGAGGATGCTCATCACCGGGCCGAAGATTTCTTCACGGACGATGGTCATCTCGTCGGTGCAGTCGGTGAACACGGTCGGGGCCACAAAGGCGCCTTTGGCCAGGTCGCCGTCGGTCAGGCGGTCGCCGCCGCACAGCACGCGGGCGCCTTCTTCCTTGCCTTTGGCGATGTAGCCCAGCACGCTTTCCATGTGGGCGAAGCTGACCAGCGGACCGAAATTGGTGTTGGCGTCCTGGGGGTCGCCAACGCGGATGCGCGCAACACGCTCAACGATCTTGGCTTCGAATGCCTCTTGCAGGTGCTTGGGCACGAACACGCGGGTGCCGTTGGTGCAGACCTGGCCGGAGCTGTAGAAGTTGGCCATCATCGCGATGTCGGCCGCACGATCCAGGTCGGCGTCTTCGAACACAATCAGCGGCGACTTGCCGCCCAGTTCCATGGTCACTTCCTTGAGCGACGAGCTCGAAGCGCTGGCCATGACTTTCTTGCCGGTGTCGGTGCCGCCGGTGAACGAGACTTTCTCGATGCGCGGGTGCTCGGTCAGCCAGGTGCCGACTTCACGGCCGCTGCCGGTCAAGACGTTGAACACGCCTGCTGGAACGCCGGCTTCGGTGTAGATCTCGGCCAGTTTCAGGGTGGTCAGCGAGGTGACTTCGCTTGGCTTGAAGATCATCGCGTTACCGGCGGCCAGGGCCGGTGCGGATTTCCACAGGGCGATCTGGATCGGGTAGTTCCAGGCGCCGATACCGGCGACCACGCCCAGGGGCTCGCGGCGGGTGTAGACGAACGAGGTGTCGCGCAGAGGGATCTGCTCGCCTTCGATGGCCGGTACCAGGCCTGCGTAGTATTCCAGCACGTCGGCGCCGGTGACGATGTCGACGTACTGGGTTTCGGAGAAGGCTTTACCGGTGTCCAGGGTTTCCAGGGCGGCCAGTTCGTCGTTGCGCTCGCGCAGGATGTCGACGGCACGACGCAGGATGCGCGAACGCTCCATGGCGGTCATGGCGGCCCAGATTTTCTGGCCTTTTTCCGCGCTGACCACGGCACGTTCAACGTCGTCGAACGTTGCGCGTTGCACTTGGGCGAGAACTTCACCGTTAGCCGGGTTGATGGCGTCGAAGGTGGCATCGCTGCCAGCGTCGCTGTAGCCGCCGTCAATGTAGAGTTTTTGCAGGTCGAAACGGGCCATAAAGTCCTCGCAAGTGCATAAGTGGTTGGCGTTACCCGCCGCAAAGTGGGCCATGAGGGTGTGGCAACACTGGGCGGCGGACGTTCAGGGGTTGAGCGTTTATAAGGGCTCTAACTCACCTGCTTGGCCAATTGGAAATCCATGTATTCGTAAGCGATCCGTTGCGCCTGCGCCGTGTCGAAAGCGTCTCCCGACAGGGCACCGCGCAACCACAAACCGTCGATCAGGGCCGCCAGGCCTCTGGCTGCTTTGCGTGCGTGCGGCAGCGGCAGCACTCGGCGGAACTGGCAGCACAGGTTGGAATACAGACGTTGATCGTTGATCCGCTGCAACCTGTGCAATGACGGGTGATGCATGCTGGTGGCCCAGAAGGCCAGCCAGGTTTTCATTGCCGGGCCATTGACCTGGCTGGCGTCGAAGTTGCCCTCGATGATCACCCGAAGGTGCGCCCGTGGGCTGTCGTCCTTCAGCGCAAGCCTGCGTTCGTGGACGTTCTCGATCAGCACGTTCATCAGGTAGCGCATCGTCGCGGCGATCAGGCCGTTCTTGTCCTGAAAGTAGTGACTGATGATGCCGTTCGAGACCCCGGCCAAACGGGCGATCAGCGCGATGCTGGCATCTCCCATTCCGACCTGGTCGATGGCCGTCAATGTGGCTTCGATCAACTGTTGGCGGCGTATGGGTTGCATACCGACCTTGGGCATGTAGCACCTCTCCTTAGGCCTGCCGACGGGCGATGAACGTTCGTCGACTTGAAGGCCAGTCTATTTTGTTTTGATTGAACGTTCAATCAACAAAGAATAAGCTCTGCGACAAATGGTCGCTGCCTACAGGTATTTCCTACGTGAAGGCCGCGACATCCGGCACCTGCAAAAACCTTTGAAACAGGCGGTATCAAGGCCTGCCCACTGCCTGGTGGGGCTCAAGGATTTTCGGGGTGTCTTTATAACACCCGTCCGTCGACTGCCGAAAAATCGATAGGCCGGGATAACCGTTGCCTTGTGTTTCTCTCTCGCACTGCCTGGAGCATCTGCGCCATGAGTTCTGCCTCTCTTATAAAGACCCCGCCGGAAAAGGTCCGGGTCAACGGTTGGGTGTTCTACACCTCCACCGCGCTGATTCTGTTGTTGACCGCCATTCTGATCATCGCCCCGCAGGAGGCCGGGCGCATGCTCGGCGTAGCCCAGGCCTGGCTTTCCAAAAGCTTCGGCTGGTACTACATGGTGGTCATCGCCGCTTACCTGGTGTTTGTGGTCGGCCTGGCGTTTTCGTCCTATGGCAAGTTGAAACTGGGCAGCAAGGACGACACCCCGGACTTCAGCTACGGCGCCTGGGCCGGCATGCTGTTCTCGTCGGGCATCGGTATCTCGTTGCTGTACTTCGGTGCCTCCGAGCCGCTGGATCACTACTTCAACCCGCCCGAAGGCGCCGCTGCCAGCAATGGCGCGGCACGCCAGGCGTTGCAGTTGACCTTCCTGCACTGGGGCCTGCATGGCTGGGCGATCTATGCGCTGGTCGGCCTGGCGGTGGCGTACTTCGCCTACCGGCATAACCAGCCGCTGGCCTTGCGTTCGGCGCTGTACCCGCTGGTGGGTGAGCGTTGGGTGAAGGGCGCGGCCGGTCACGCGGTGGATGGTTTCGGCATGTTCGTAACCCTGTTGGGCCTGGTGACCAACCTGGGCATCGGTTCGATGCAGGTGTCGTCCGGCCTGGAAAACCTGTTCGGCATGGCGCACAGCAACACCAACCTGCTGATCGTGATCATCGTGATGAGCACCGTGGCGACCATCGCCGCCGTGTCGGGCGTGGAGAACGGCATCCGCCGCCTGTCCAACCTCAATATCGTGCTGTTCAGCGGCTTGCTGATCTTCGTGCTGCTGTTCGGCCCGACCCTGCACCTGCTCAACGGCCTGGTGCAGAACACCGGCGACTACCTCAACGGCATTGTGCTGAAAACCTTCGACCTCTATGTGTACGAAGGCGACGGTGACAAGACCGAACGCTGGATGGGCCTGTGGACCCTGTTCTACTGGGCCTGGTGGATTTCCTGGGCACCGTTCGTGGGCATGTTCATCGCGCGGATTTCCCGTGGCCGCACGGTGCGTGAACTGGTGGCCGGCGTGTTGCTGATTCCCCTGGGCTTTACCCTGGCGTGGCTGTCGATCTTCGGTAACTCGGCGCTGGACCTGGTGTTGAACCATGGTGCGGTGGAGTTGGGCAAGACGGCGCTGGAACAACCGTCCATGGCCATCTACCAACTGCTGGAGCATTACCCGGCGTCGAAAATCGTCATCGGCGTGTCGATCTTCGTGGGCTTTGTGCTGTTCCTGACCCCGGCGGATTCCGGTGCGGTGATGATGGCCAACCTTTCCTGCAAAGGCGGCAATGTGGATGAAGATGCGCCGCACTGGCTGCGCATCTTCTGGTCGGCGGTGATCACCCTGGTGACCATCGGCCTGCTGTTTGCCGGCAACTTCGAAGCCATGCAAACCATGGTGGTGCTGGCGGGGCTGCCGTTCTCGGTGGTGCTGATTTTCTTTATGTTTGGTTTGCACAAGGCGATGCGCCAGGACGTGGCGATCGAACAGGAGCAGGCGCAACTGGCTGAACGCGGGCGTCGTGGCTTCAGCGAGCGCTTGACGGCACTCGACCTGCAACCGAGCCAGGGCACTGTGCAGCGCTTTATGGACAAGCACGTCACGCCGGCGCTGGAAGAGGCGGCGGTCGCGTTGCGTGAGCAAGGGTTGGAAGTGCAGACGCTGTTGGGCAAGTCCAAGCGCTGCATCGGTGTGCGCATCGAGATGGAAGAGGGCAACCCCTTCGTTTATGAAGTGAGCCTGGATGCTTACTCGTCGGCACCGAGCGACCTGCCCGAAGAAGAACGCACCCGCTATTACCGGGCCGAGGTGTACCTGCACAACGGGCCTCAGGAATACGACCTGATGGGCTTCGCCCAGGAACAGATCACCCGGGACGTGCTCGATCAGTTTGAAAGCCATCGGCAGCTCCTTGGCCGTGTCTATAGCTGATGCGTTGAAAGCCCGGTGGTGTCACTGACATCACTGGGGCAAAAAATGTGGGGGGCAAGCCCCCTCCCACATGTTTGACCCGGTTTCTGCACTGGCGTTTGCGGTGTTGGCTAGCCCAGGTTTTTGCCCAGCAGGGCGTGGTAGAGCTCACTGTCGCCAAGGATCCCCACCACCTGGTTGTTGTCATGCAACACCAGCTTGTTCCCCGTCTGGTAACGAATCTGCAGCGCATCACGCATGCCGATATTCGAATCCACCAGGGTCGGTACCCGGCCCAAACCTTCCACCGGTTGCCCCGGCGCCCAGTTCTGCAGGTTCATCACCATGCCATTCTGGCGGGCGCCCTGGATGGTGTTGCCTTCGGACAGGTCCAGCCACGAATCGCCGCCCGGGTCGAGGCACACCGAACCGTTGACGCGTTTGCAGTTGTCCAGTGTGCGCATCAGGCTGCGACCGCACAGTACGTTCAGCGGGTTGGTGTGGGCGACGAAGGTGCGTACGTAGTCGTCCGCCGGGTTCAGCACGATCTCTTCCGGCACGCTGTACTGGATGATCTTGCCGTCTTTCATGATCGCGATGCGGCTGCCCAGCTTGAGCGCCTCGTCGAGGTCGTGGCTGACGAACACGATAGTCTTGCTCAGCTTGCTTTGCAGTTCCAGCAACTCGTCCTGCAGGCCCTGGCGGATCAGCGGGTCGAGGGCGGAGAAGGGCTCGTCCATCAGCAGGATGTCGGCGTCCATCGCCAACGCGCGGGCCAGGCCGACGCGTTGTTGCATGCCGCCGGACAGCTCATCGGGCTTCTTGTTGCGCCACTGGGTCAGGCCCACCAGCTCGAGTTTCTCGTCCACCAGCTTGCGCCGTTCTTTTTCCGGGCGGCCCTGCATTTCCAGACCAAAGCTGATGTTCTCGCGCACCGTCAGCCAGGGCATCAGGGCGAACTTCTGGAACACCATGGCGATGCGCTTGGTGCGCATCATTTTCAGCTCGGCGGGGCTGCAGGAGGCGATGTCGATCTGGCGACCTTCATGCTCGACGAACAGTTGGCCACGGCTGACGGTGTTGAGGCCGTTGATGCAGCGCAGCAGGCTCGACTTGCCGGAGCCCGACAGGCCCATCAGCACGCAGATCTCGCCTTTTTCCACATCCAGGCTGGCTTTTTCAACGCCGACAATCTGCCCGGTTTTTTTCAGGATCTCGTTACGGCTCATGCCCTGGTCCAGCAGCTTGAGCGCTTCGCGTGGGTCTTTGGAGAAGATCACGTCGACATTGTCGAATCGGATAATGCTCATGCATCACCCCCTACTTTGGCGTCGGGTTGTTTGCAGATGCGGTCGAGCATGATGGCCAGCAGCACAATCGCCAGGCCGGCTTCAAAGCCCAGGGCGATATCGGCGGTGTTCAGCGCGTTGACCACCGGCTTGCCGAGGCCGTCGGCGCCCACCAGGGCCGCGATCACCACCATCGACAACGACAGCATGATGCATTGGGTAATACCGGCAGCGATGCTCGGCATGGCGTGGGGCAGTTCAATGCGCGAGAGCAACTGACGGCGCGAGCAGCCAAAGGCCTTGCCGGCGTCCATCAACTCTTGCGGTACATCACGGATACCCAGGTAGGTCAGGCGGATCGGCGCGGCAATCGCGAACACCACCGTGGAAATCAGCCCGGGCACCACACCCAGCCCGAAGAGGGTCAGGGTAGGGATGAGGTAGACGAAGGTCGGCACGGTCTGCATCAGATCGAGCACCGGCCGCATCATGGTGTAAAACAGCGGTTTGTGCGCGGCAACAATGCCCAGCGGCACACCGATGACCACGCAGACCAGGGTGGCGAACAGCACCTGCGCGAGGGTCTCCATGGTTTCCTGCCAGTACCCCAGGTTGAGGATCAGCAGGAAAGAGACGATGACAAAAACAGTCAGTCCCCATTTACGTTGAATAAAGTGAGCCAGCAGCGCAATCAGACCGATCAATGCCAGCGGATTGAACCAGGTCAGCGCGAACGTCACGCCGTGGATCATCGTTTCCAGTGTCGATGCGATTGCGTCGAAGTAGTTGGCGCCGTGTTGGGTCAACCATTCGACGAAGGCAGCGATGTACTGGCCTAGTGGGATTTTCTGTTCAGTCAGCATGGTAGTGAATGTCCACATGCGAAGAGGGAAAACATCCCGGGGCAGCGCACCGCCCCGGGGTCAGCGGGATTACTTGGCGAGATACGCTTTGACGGCCTCCAGGCCTGGTTTGCCATCGACGGTATTGACTCCGGCGAGCCAGGTGTCGAGGACTTGCGGGTTCTTTTTCAGCCAGGCCTTGGCGGCGGCATCGGGTTTCATCTTGTCGTCCAGGACGTTACCCATCAGGGTGCTTTCCATGTTCAAGGTGAACACCAGGTTCTTCAGCAACTGACCGACGTTGCTGCATTCCTCGGTGTAGCCCTTGCGGGTGTTGGTATAGATGGTGGCCTGGCCGTAGTTGGGGCCGAACGAATCGTCACCCCCGGTCAGGTACTTCATCTTGAAGCGGGTGTTCATCGGGTGCGGTTCCCAGCCGAGGAACACGATGGCCTGGTCACGCTTGGTGGCGCGCTCAACCTGGGAAAGCATCCCGGCTTCGCTGGATTCGACCACTTTGAAGCCGGCGGTCTTGAGGCCGAAAGCGTCTTTGTCGATCAGCGTCTGGATGGTGCGGTTGCCGTCGTTACCCGGCTCGATGCCGTAGATCTTGCCGCCCAGCTCATCCTTGAATTTGGCGATATCGGCGAAGTCTTTCAGGCCCTTGTTGTACAGCGCCTCGGGTACCGCCAGGGTGTACTTGGCGTTTTCCAGGTTGGCGCGCACGGTTTCCACGGTGCCGGCATCACGGTACTGCTTGATGTCGTTTTCCATGGTCGGCATCCAGTTGCCGAGGAACACGTCCATGTTCTTGCCGTCGGCCAGGGACTTGTAGGTCACAGGAACGGAAATCATCGTGGTCTTGGTCTTGTAGCCCAGGCCCTTGAGGATTTCGCTGGTAGTCGCGGTCGTGACGGTGATGTCGGTCCAGCCGACATCGGAGAAGTTGACGGTCTTGCACTGTTCCGGTTCTGCGGCGTGCGCCATGACGGGCAGACTCAGCATGGCGGCCAACAACAACGAGGGTGAACCTTTCATCTGGGTAGACTCCTGTGTTTTTTCTGGCGGCATTCGCCGCGCTTTATAAGTGTTGCGGTTGGAGCGTGCGGCAACAGCTCTGCCACGGTGCCTTGCAAACGAGTCGAGACTGATCATGTACCAGTGAAAATCTGACGCCTACAGGGGGCGTCGTATCCAGTACAGGGAGGGTCGTATCCAGTGTCGGTGACGTCGCTTACAGGTTTTTCCCAAGGTAAAACCGCTGTTTTTGCCCATCTGCACCGCTAAAAACGGCTGAAACAGGCGATCGCACGGGAGCGACGCTGGTGAGCATGGGTGCGTCGGTGTGAGACGCCGTGAGCGACAGCAAAAGCTTGATGATGCCGCCATCTGGGCGATCTGAGCGTAGCACCTCGTTCAAGCCTGGCCGTGCTTATCGAGGAGTTCTACCGTAATGGCTATCAGTGTTTTCGACCTGTTCAAGATCGGCATCGGGCCTTCCAGTTCTCACACCGTCGGCCCCATGCGCGCCGCGGCGTTGTTCGTCCAGGGATTACGTGAACGTGAACTGTTGGAACAAGTCAGGCGTGTCGAAGTTCAGCTGTACGGTTCGCTGTCCGCCACCGGCATCGGCCACGGCAGCGACACCGCCACCATCATGGGCCTGATGGGCGAGTGGCCGGACGCGATCGATCCGTCGCAGATCGGCCTGCGCATCCACACCCTGCGCGAAACCGACACATTGCTGCTCGATGGGCGTTTGCCCGTGCCGTTCGTGTGGGCCCGGGACATGCGCCTGCTCGACGAAAACCTGCCGTTCCACCCCAACGCCATGACCCTTCTGGTGTACGGCGATGAAGGCGAGCTGCACCGCGACACCTACTACTCAGTGGGCGGTGGTTTTGTGGTGGATGAAGCCCAGGCGCAGAGTGGTGTGGCGGACATGGACCGCACCGAGTTGCCCTATGATTTCTCCAGCGCGGTGGAGTTGCTGCAGCTGTGCAAGACCCACAACCTGCGCGTTGCCGAGTTGATGCTGGCCAATGAAAAAGTCTGGCGCTCCGAAGACGAAATCCGCAGTGGCCTGATGAAGCTCTGGCGCGCCATGCAGGCGTGCGTGGAGGAGGGCCTCAAGCACGAAGGCATCTTGCCCGGCGGCCTCAATGTGCGCCGTCGTGCCGCCAAGTTGCACCGCAGCCTGCAGGAGTTGAATAAGCCCAATGTGATCGGCTCGACCTTGAGTGCGATGGAGTGGGTCAACCTGTTCGCCCTGGCGGTGAACGAAGAAAACGCCGCCGGTGGACGCATGGTCACGGCGCCCACCAACGGTGCGGCGGGGATCATTCCGGCGGTGCTGCACTACTTCATGAAGTTCAGCGACGAAGTCACCGAAGCCAACGTGGTCGACTACCTGCTCAGTGCAGCGGCGGTGGGGATCCTGTGCAAGAAGAACGCCTCGATCTCCGGGGCCGAAGTCGGTTGCCAGGGTGAAGTGGGTTCGGCCTGCGCCATGGCCGCTGCCGGGCTGGCAGAGATCCTCGGCGCAACCCCGGAGCAACTGTGCAACGCCGCCGAAATCGGCCTGGAGCACAACCTCGGCCTGACCTGCGACCCGGTGGGCGGGCTGGTGCAAGTGCCGTGCATCGAGCGCAATGCGATTGCCGCGGTGAAGGCGATCAACGCGGCGCAGATGGCCCTGCGCGGTGATGGCCAGCACTTTATCTCCCTGGACCGCGTGATCCGCACTATGCGCGATACCGGGGCGGATATGCATGACAAGTACAAGGAGACGTCCCGGGGCGGGTTGGCGGTCAGCGCGGTGGAGTGCTGATGAGCTTGTTGTGATGAGTGGGGCCTTTGTGGTGAGCGGGGCAAGCCCGCTCACCACAAGTGAACATACAGACCCCACAGCGCCACCTTTTAGCGCGTCGCAAACAGATAAGTAGCTTCCAAACGATTTCCCCCTCGACCACCCGTCACCTGTGCGTGCGGTGACAGACTTTTCCTACGCGCTGAAAGCGCCTTCCCACAAGTGATACCGAACTGCTCACACACCTTGAGCAGGGCCGCTCCGACGTCTATTTCAGCCATATCCCGTACTCCTCGCGCGGGCTTATTTAGACGCGTCATCAGGTCGTTTTCAGGATTTGTTGAATAGCCATTCAAATTTAGGCATGGCATTTGCTCTACCAATTCAAAGCCTCTCGCCTTGCCGGATGAAGAGCGCAATAACAAGAGCCTCGCCTGAGGCCATCACCTGCTTTGTGTGAGGAGATACCGCCATGACGTCGTTCAACTCCGGGGCCCAACCCCAGAACCGTGCGCCTCAATCCATCGGCTTTTTGCTGCTGGACAATTTCACGCTGATTTCCCTGGCCTCGGCCGTGGAACCGCTGCGCATGGCCAACCAGCTGTCCGGCCGCGAGCTGTATCGCTGGACAACCCTGAGTGTCGACGGCAACCAGGTATGGGCCAGCGACGGTCTGCAAATCACCCCCGATGCCTCCATGCACAAAGCCCCGGCCCTGGACACTGTGATTGTGTGCGGCGGCGTGGGTATCCAGCGTACCGTGACCCGTGAGCATGTGTCGTGGCTGCAAAGCCAGGCGCGCCAGTCCCGTCGCCTTGGCGCGGTGTGCACCGGCAGCTGGGCCCTGGCCCGTGCCGGTCTGCTCGACGGTTTTGATTGCAGCGTGCACTGGGAATGCCTGGCGTCGATGCAGGAAGCCTTCCCGCGTGTGTCGATGAGCACCCGTTTGTTCACCCTCGACCGCAACCGCTTCACCAGTTCGGGCGGCACCGCGCCGTTGGACATGATGCTGCACCTGATCAGCCGCGACCATGGCCGTGAACTGTCGGCGGCGATCTCCGAGATGTTCGTGTACGAGCGCATCCGCAACGAACAGGATCACCAGCGTGTGCCGCTCAAGCACATGCTTGGCACCAACCAGCCGAAGCTGCAGGAAATCGTCGCGCTGATGGAAGCCAACCTCGAAGAGCCGATCGACCTCGACGAACTGGCGGTGTACGTCGCCGTGTCGCGTCGCCAGCTGGAGCGGCTGTTCCAGAAATACCTGCACTGCTCGCCGTCGCGCTATTACCTCAAGCTGCGCCTGATTCGCGCACGGCAGTTGCTCAAGCAAACGCCGATGTCGATCATCGAAGTGGCCTCGGTGTGCGGGTTTGTCTCCACGCCGCACTTCTCCAAGTGCTACCGCGAATACTTCGGCATTCCGCCACGGGATGAGCGCGTAGGCTCCAACACCACCCAGCAGGTGGCGATGATGCCGATTCCGCAGGCGCTGGTGTTGTCACCGCTGTCGGGACCGATGGCGGCGTTGAGCCAGGCGCGCAATGAGTCGACTTTCGCGAGTGTACGGCTCTAAACCGAGTTGACTGCATCGGGGGCTTGCCCCCGATAGCGGTCTGTCAGGCGCCGGAGTTCTGCTTGAACTGCATCAGCGCCGGCAACAGTTGCTTATCGATCGCCTGGCGCACCGCCGGCAAAATCGTCGCACTGCCGGTGTACATCTGCTCAACCATACCCTTGAGCGCCTTGGCCCGTGCTTCGCTCAAACCGCGTACGGCACATTCGCAGGCCTGCTCGGCAGTAGAGCCGCTGGAGACTTCGAAACCCAGCGAGCGCAGTTGGCTCAGCAGGTCATCCTGGTCAATCAAATCCGCATGCATCATGACGTTTATCCTGGTGAGGGGAGCGGGGTTCGACCTCGATTCTGGTAGCCACCCAAGCGGTCGGCAAGGGCAGAATGCACGAATGCCTCAGATGGCTATGGGCATGTCGTTTTCGGGCCATTTGCCGAAGGCACTTACCGGCACACTGAACCCAGGCACACAGCTTGATGGTTTGGTCACCCTCGGGATGTAACGCTCTCACAAGGCACCTCTGCCCCGATCCAGTCACGGCTGGATCGGGGCTTTTTTTGCCTGGGTTTTTTCGGTGCCTGTGCCGGCCTCATCGGGGCACAAGTATCTACACAACTTCAGTAGGATAACGCGTAGCAGCTGTCGAGCCTTGGCGAGGCTGCGTTTGCGGCGCGTCTGACACACCGCCAACGCAGCCTCGCCAAGGCTCGACAGCTGCTACGCAGGGGGCTCGGCTCAAGATGTGTAGATACCTATGCTCATCGGGGGCACCACGGTTTACCGCTGTAACACCAATATCCTTGAGAGCAACTCGTCGCGATCGATATAGCATCCCTGGAAATGCCGCGCCCCCGAAGTGGGATCAAACGCATTGCGCGCATGCAACGTGCGGCGGTTATCGAAGCACCACAGCTCGCCCGGGTTCAGGCGCTTGACCAGCCGAAAGCGCGCCTCGCGCGTCATCGCGATAAAGCGTCGATAAGCCTGATACAGCAACGGCATCTGCGCCACCGACGTCTCGAACGGCCCACGCAAAAAGTTGGCCATGCGAATCTCTGCCACATCCCCCAGTGCGTCCAATGCGATGATCGGCGCGAGGCGACGATAGTCGCTGTGGCGGTCTTTGTTGCGAAACTCCACGGGTATTTCACACAAGGCACGAAACGCTTCGGGATCTTCCTCGCGCAGGGCATTGGCGATGGCAAACCCATCGACAAAAATACTTTCGCCCCCGTCGGCATCGTTGACCAGGCAATGCAGGAATTGCAGCCCCGGTTGCAGCTCCCGGGTCGGCAAATCACTGTGCAAGGGCAGGTTGAAAGCGGTGTAGGCATTGCTGTCGGCATCGGCCTTGGATTGCACGTTGAACAGCACGCCGAAATTGCTCTCGCGGATAAATGAAATACGCTGGGCAACACGCGCCAGGGAGCCGGGTTCGGTGGGTACGCCGCGCATTTGCGTCAGGCCCGCGTCACGCAAGGCCAGCAGCCATTGCAGCAGCGCCGCAGGGTCTTGCATGACCGCCGCGTAGTCGAATATAGGCAGTTCGAAGGTGTTGTCCCAGAGCCGCGATTTTGGTTTCGCCGCCCGGCGTTCGGCGCGGGATTCATCGTCGTAGGCATGGGCCCGCAGCCAGCCGGGATCGTACTGGCTGCGATGACCGCCGTGCCATTCCACGCTGAGGAAGCCCTGGTCGATACGCACGCTGATGGCGCTGAGGTTTTCATCCACATCGACAATTTCCAGCACTTGCTCGCGGGTCACGCTGTACACGCATTGCGTGCACGGGCAGTTGTCCCGCAGCCACTGATGGTGAAACGGGCTGACCCGGCCATCGGCCCATGTCACGCGAACCTGATCGTCCAGCACCTGTGCATCGGCGAGGTCGAAGCGTTTCGGGTAAATACGGAAATCGGCAACAGCGGCGGCGGTTTGCATGATGGCTCCTTATTTTTTTGGGGGCAGTCCAATCACCCGGCCGAGGAGGGCGGGCCTTGGCAGGTCGGCTTGCTCAGCGCTGATCGCAATGAGTTTCTCCAATGTCGCCTCGGCAAATGGGGCCGAATGCGGACCCGCCAGGTCGACGTGCAGCAGCATCTGTTCGTTGCCGGCCAATGCTTTCTCATCGCCCACTAAATGCAGGCTGTGATAAAGGTGCAGGCGCTTGGCGTCGTGGGCGATCAGTTGCGTGTGCACCTCCACTTCGGCACCGAGTTTCACTTCGTGCAGGTAGTTCAGGTGCAGTTCCAGGGTGAACAGCGAATGGCCGCTGGCTTCGCGGTTTTCACTGTCCAGGCCGAGGGTGTCCATCAGCGCGTCGGTGGCGTAGCTGAAGATCAGCAGGTAGAACGCGTCGCGCAGGTGGCCGTTGTAGTCCACCCAGTCGGCAAGGACTGGGGTGGTGTAGGTGGTCAGTGCAGGCATGGTGAGGGTTCCGTTATTCGGCGAAGGTCATGCCGTGCTTGGCTTTGGTGGTTTTCACCGCTTCCAGCACCGCCAGCAGGCAATCATCACGATAGCGTTCCAGCGCCGAAATGCTGTGTTTGCCCAGTTGTTCGCTGGTGCCATCGACCACATCGTCGATCAACTTGTCGGTCAGCTCCGGAGCCGGCAGGTAGGTCCACGGCAATTGCAACGCCGGGCCGAACTGCGCCATGAAGTGGCGCATGCCCGCATCGCCACCCGCCAGGGTGTAGGTGAGGAATGTGCCCATGAACGACCAGCGCAGGCCGGCGCCAAAGCGGATGGCATCGTCGATCTCGCCGGTGGTGGCCACGCCGTCATTCACCAGGTGCAACGCCTCGCGCCACAGCGCTTCGAGCAAGCGGTCGGCGATAAACCCGGGGACCTCCTTGCGCACATGCAGCGGGCGCATGCCGAGGGATTCATACACCTTGATCGCGGCCTGGATCGCTTCCGGCGCGGTGTGCTTGCCGCCGACCACTTCCACCAGCGGCAGCAGATAGACCGGGTTGAACGGATGGCCGACCACACAGCGTTCCGGGTGGGTCGAGCCCTCGTAGAACTCACTCGGCAACAACCCTGAGGTACTCGAACCGATCAGTGCATTGGGCTTGGCCGCGGCGCTGATCCTGCTGTGCAATTCCAACTTCAGTTCCAGGCGTTCCGGGGCGCTTTCCTGGATGAAGTCGGCGTCTTTCACACATTCTTCGATGGTGGCCACAAAGCGCAGGCGGTCTTGCGCGGCGCCGGGTGCCAGGCCCTGTTTTTCCAGGGCGCCCCAGGCATTGGCGACGCGTTTGCGCAACGCCGCTTCGGCACCCGGTGCGGGGTCCCAGGCGACCACGTCGAGGCCGTGGGCCAGGGCACGGGACACCCAGCCGCTGCCGATGACACCGCTGCCGAGGGCGGCGAAGGTTTTGATCTCAGTGATAAAGCGCATGGCGACGATCCTGAAGTATTCACACATTCTGTTTTGGGAACCGGCTCAAACTGTGGGAGGGAGCAAGCCCCCTCCCACATTTTTTAGCCGCGCTTGGTCAGGCCCATCTTGATGCGGCCTTCCGCCGGGGTCATGACCCGTGCGCCCAGGCGGCTGAGAATTTCACTGGCGCGTTCCACCAGTTGGCCATTGGTGGCGAGTACGCCCTTGTCCAGCCACAGGTTGTCTTCCAGGCCGACCCGTACGTTGCCGCCCAGCAGCACCGCTTGCGCGGCCATGGGCATTTGCATGCGGCCGATCCCGAACCCGGCCCACACCGCGTCGGCGGGGAGGTTGTCGACCATGGCCTTCATGGTGGTGGTGTCGGCCGGCGCGCCCCATGGAATGCCCAGGCACAGTTGGAACAGCGGGTTGTCGAGCAGGCCTTCCTTGATCATCTGCTTGGCGAACCACAGGTGGCCGGTGTCGAAGATTTCCAGCTCGGCCTTCACGCCCAGTTCCTGGATGCGCTTGGCGCCCGCACGCAACTGCGCCGGGGTGGAGACGTAAATCGTGTCGCCGTCACCGAAGTTCAGGGTGCCGCAGTCCAGGGTGCAGATTTCCGGCAGCAGCTCTTCCACATGGGCCAGGCGGGTCAGCGGGCCGACCAGGTCGGTATTGGGACCGAATTCCATCGGGTGCTCGCCGCCGCCGATCTCGAGGTCGCCGCCCATGCCGGCGGTGAGGTTGACGATGATGTCGATGTCAGCCTCGCGGATGCGCTCCATCACTTCGCGATACAGGGCAACGTCGCGGCTGAACTTGCCGGTCTCGGGGTCGCGCACATGGCAGTGCACCACGGTGGCGCCCGCCTTGGCGGCTTCCACCGCAGCGGCGGCGATTTGCTTGGGGGTGACCGGCACGTGTGGGCTTCTGGCGGTCGTGTCGCCAGCACCGGTGAGTGCGCAGGTGATGATGACGTCGTGGTTCATGGGGCGGTTCCTTACGGGCGTGTGATTTCAAGGCGTACGGTGCCGTTCGCAGCCAGGAGCGGCTGCGACACGGTGGTTCAAGTCAGGTTATTTGCTGGTGAGTTGCAGGTTGGCTGCAGCCGGTTTGCCATCGAAGGTGGTCACGCCTTCCAGCCAGCGCGCCTGGTCCTGGGGGTGATCCTTGAGCCACTGCCTGGCGGACTCGAGGGCGTCCTTGTGATCCAGCAACGGCTGCATCATCCGGCTCTCGTCGGCGGCGGTGAAGGTCAGGTTGGTCAGCAGCTTGTGCACGTTGGGGCACTGTTCGGCGTAGGTCGGCGCGGTGACCGTCCACACGGTAGCCATGCCTTCGTTCGGGCCCAGGGCGTCATCGCTGCCGGTGAGGTAGGTCATCGCGATATTGACGTTCATCGGGTGCGGCGCCCAGCCGAAGAACACCACGGCTTCCTTGCGGCGTACCGCACGGTCCACGGCGGCAAGCATGCCGGCCTCGCTGGATTCCACCAGTTGGAATTTGCCCAGGCCGAACTGGTTCTTGGCGATCATCGCCTTGATCTGGGTGTTGGCCCCCGAGCCCGGCTCGATGCCGTAGATCTTGCCGCCCAGCTCCTTCTCGAATTTGGCGATGTCGGCAAAGGTCTTCAGGCCTTTGTCCGCCAGGTAAGTCGGCACCGCGAGGGTCGCGCGGGCGTCTTCCAGGCTGGGTTTATCGAGGACTTTGACTTGCTTGGCGTCGACGAACGGCGTGATGGTCTGGGTCATCAGCGGGTTCCAGTAGCCGAGGAACAGGTCCAGGCGCTGGTCACGGATACCGGCGAAGATGATTTGCTGGGAGGCGCTGGTTTGTTTGGTCTTGTAGCCGAGGCCGTCGAGCAACACTTGGGTCATGGCGCTGGTAGCGATGACGTCGGTCCAGTTCACCACGCCCATGCGCACGTTCTGGCAGGATGCCGCGTCGGCAGCCCATACGTTCGTGCTCAAGATGGCGCTGGCGCTGAGTGCAAGCACGCAGCGGCGAATCAGTCGGTTCATGGTGGATCCCTCGGCAGGTCGTTATTGTGGGGGCCGGCGTCTTTGTGCGCCGTGAGGCCAAGTTACGTAGCTTTGGAGGCGACAAAACGCACGGCGGCGACCAGCTCTTGCACTGCAGCGACCTGCCCCCTTGAATCCACCCGAGAACGGGAGTATCACAGTGCCACGCTGGCCGTCCTACGAGAGCGCCACCATGTCCCAGGATTTCTACTTTCTGCTGATGCCGGGGTTCTCGGCCATCGGTTTTATTTCTGCACTGGAACCTTTGCGCGTGGCCAACCGCTTTCGTGGCGAGTTGTACCGCTGGCATGTGCTGAGCGCCGATGGCGGCGCGGTGCTGGCGAGCAATGGCATGTCGGTCAATGCCGACGCCGCGCTGGAACCGCTGAAAAAGGGCGCGACGCTGTTGGTGGTGGCGGGCTTCGAACCGCTGCAGTTCGCCACGCCGGCGCTGGAGCACTGGCTGCGTCGCCTGGACCATGACGGCGTGACCCTCGGCGCCATCGACACCGGCGCCTGCGTGCTCGCCGAAGCCGGCCTGCTCGACGGCCACCGCCTGACCCTGCACTGGGAAGCCATCGATGCCTTCAAGGAGTCGTACCCGCACCTGAGCGTGACCCAGGAACTGTTCGAAATCGACCGTCGCCGCATCACCTGCGCCGGCGGCACCGCCTCCATCGACCTGATGCTCGACCTGATCGCCCAGGCCCACGGCGCCGACCTGGCGATCCAGGTCTCCGAACAGTTCGTACTCGGCCGCATCCGCCCGCGCAAGGACCACCAGCGCATGCAGATCGCCACGCGCTACGGCATCAACAACAAAAAGCTGGTGCAAGTGATCGGCGAGATGGAGCAGCACACCGAACCGCCCCTGAGCACCTTGGCGTTGGCCGACGCGATCAAAGTTACCCGGCGCCAGTTGGAGCGTCTGTTTCGCCTGCATTTGAACGATACCCCGAGCAACTTCTACCTTGGCCTGCGCCTGGAAAAAGCCCGGCAGCTGCTGCGCCAGAGCGATATGAGCGTGCTGGAGGTGAGCATTGCCTGCGGGTTCGAGTCGCCGTCGTATTTCACCCGGAGTTATCGGGCGAGGTTTGCCAAGTGTCCGAGGGAGGATCGGCGACGGGAGGTGGTTTGACGGGCAATTATAGTGAATTATACTCATCACTATAATTTATAGTTGTTTTCATAATTGAGTATAAATCCATGTCCAAACACAGCGGCTTCGTGTTCCGTCGCCCCGCCCTGGCAAGCAGTATTGCCGATGGCCTGGTGGGCGCCGGTATTCAGGATTTCACCTCTGGCCTGTTTCTCGCGGCGCCCCGTCGCACCGGCAAAAGCACTTTCCTGCGCGAAGACCTGATTCCGGAATGTCAGCTCCGGGGCTGGCTGGCGGTGTATGTGGATCTCTGGGCTGACAAGGAGAAAGATCCTGCGGAGTTGATTGCCAGTGCTATTGCGGCTGCCCTGGTTCCCTATGAAAAGGGCATCCGCAAACTGGCCAAGAATATTGGCATCGAGAAACTGAGCTTTCTGCGGACGCTCTCCTGGGACTTTACCAAGCCACAATTGCCTGTCGGTGCGACGCTGACCCAAGCCCTGGAATTGCTCCACAGTGCTGCAGAAAAACCCGTTGTGCTGGTGATTGACGAAGCGCAGCACGCCTTGACCACCGAGTCGGGTATCAATGCGATGTTCGCGCTAAAGGCTGCCCGGGATCAGCTCAACCAGGGCCGTGACGAAGAGGGCAGCGGCTTGCGCCTGGTGTTTACCGGCTCCAATCGCGACAAACTCGCCCATTTGGTATTGGGTAAAAGCCAGCCGTTCTTCGGTTCCAGCATCACGCCGTTTCCGCTGCTGGGTAAAGAGTTCACCCAAGCCTACACCGTGCACCTCAACGCGCACCTGGCCGAGACCAACCAGTTCAGCGCGGCTGATATTGATGAGGCGTTTGAGCTGGTAGGTCGGCGTCCCGAGATGTTGCGCACGATCATCGGTGAAGTCGCGTTGGAGCTGGGCGAGGCGAGCAATCTGGGCCAATTGCTGCACAGTCGCGCCGAACTGCTGCGCGCGGGTGTATGGACCGAGTTCGAAAGCGCCTGGAACGCCCTGACCATCCCGCAGCGCGCCGTGCTGGAGGTGATGGTGGAGCGTTCCCAGAACAACGAACCCTTCGCGCCCTTCACCGACAGCACCCTCACGGCTGTCAGCCAGGCGCTGGAAGCCATGGGCAGTGACGTGGTGCCGGGCACCCAGACCGTCCAGGCCTGCATCGATGCCTTGCGCGACAAGGAGTTGGTGTGGAAGTCGGGCCGCGGTGGTTATGCCCTGGAAGACAAGTCGTTCGGGGATTGGCTCAAGGTGCGCAAGGCACGCCAGTGATTTCCTCAGCCGTACTGCAGATGGCGCGTGGCAGGGAAATGTGTGGGGTAGTCGATGTGGGAAATATCTTTTTCTATGTTGCTGGCTATGTCTTGCGCAAGTGCGCTGTTACCGTCCAGTGGCCGCTGATTAAGCTGCTAGTTGGGCCGTATATAAATAAGAACGCTTGTACTTGATCAGCTCGGCATCCGCACTTGTATCCCCATTACTTGATCGATAAGAGGTCCCGTATGCTCAAAAGAATTGTTGCCGTCATCGCGTTCGCGTCCGCTCCCGCCTGGGCAGCCAAAACCCCGGCGCCCTTCACCGGGACCGATTACAGCGGGCGTTATGAGTGTACTGGCAAGGACCGTCATATTGGTGACTTCACCGGTGTTGTCGATATGAAAATCAACACCAGCCAAAGTACCGGCAAGTACGGTGCCTACACGTTCACCCTGACCCTGGAAGATAAATCCCGTTATGACGGGTTTGCCGCTGCCACCGCAGATACGCTGGCGGTTTATTTCGCCCATACCGATCCCGCCTTGAAAGACTACGGCGTCGGTATTGCGCAACTTGTTCCAACGCCGGAAGGCAAAGTGTCCTTCGTCAAATATTATTACGGACCTGAATACGAAGGCGGCGGCCACGGGGTCGAACACTGCGTCAGAAGTTAACGTGCGTTACTTCTTCATCAGGCTCGAACAGGCAGCCTTATAAGCTTCATGCTGATACTTGTTCAGCGTCGCCGGCAGATCAAAGTTGTGCTTCTTGTTCTGCGCATTGATGGTCTGCGGCGACAGCAGCGTCACCTCAACCCCCTCCAGCAACTGAAACACCCCTTCGATCTTGAAGGTTGTCGGGCCCCCGGCGAATTCACCTTTCTTGCTGCGTTTCTTGATGGCGATGCGCTGGATGGCGTTTTCCTGCACGAACGCCCTCACCTGGGCGGCGAAGGCTTTGACGTTAACGGCTTCATCGTCGTCATCAAGGGCGATTTTCTTGATGGCCAGGGCGACATGGCTCAGCGTCTGGTTGTCCAGGGAGGCGAGGGCGATGATGGCTTCGCTGCCTTTGATTTCGATGCCGCAGATAGTCATGAATGGCCTTGGTTCAAAGAGAAAGTGGCGGCGATTGTCGCTTATTCCTGCCCAATCGACTCCAAAAACTCCGACCGCTCATCACTCATCCGCGCCAGGCAGTCATTCTGTGCAATCGCATAGGCCTTGGTGCCGGTCACCGCCGGGAAGGTGTCCACCGCGCAATCGGCGTCACGCAGTTTTTCCCACTTCTGCTGGGCATCCTTCAGACGAGCGGTAATGTCGGCGAGCTTGGTCTTGTCGCTGCCATAGGTGGAATGCATACGTTCCAGCAGACCCTGATAATTATCCTTGAGCAATTGCTCGGCAGTGGTTTTGTTGTAAGTGGCGCATTCCAGGGTTTGCTTGTCGTTTTCGATGCCATCGCACGGCGTGCTGTCGGTGTCTTCGGCCGCGTGGACGCCGGTTGCGATGAGTGCCAAAGCCAGGAAAATCGATTTCATTGCGCCGTCTCATATCAGTTGATGCGGGAATTCTGGCTCAAGCGTAAGACAAATAACAGCCGCCAGTCAGACACCTCTTAACAGCCTTTGTCGTGGATTGACGCTTTCGGCAATTCCCCTGTCGTTTTTGCACCCGGCTCCGTCGTCCCCTGGGCATATGCTGGCCCCAAAGCGCCGGCAGACGATTCGGCGCATGAATCGCCAATAAGGGGACGCCTGATGAGCCCAGCCGAATTGCACGCCGACAGCATCGTTATCGACGGGCTGATCATTGCCAAGTGGAACCGCGACCTGTTCGAGGACATGCGCAAAGGTGGCCTCACCGCCGCGAATTGCACCGTGTCGGTGTGGGAAGGGTTCCAGGCCACGATCAACAACATCGTCGCCAGCCAGACCCTGATCCGCGAGAACAGCGACCTGGTGATCCCGGTGAAAACCACCGCCGACATCCGCAAGGCCAAGGAACAGGGCAAGACCGGCATCATCTTCGGCTTCCAGAACGCCCACGCGTTTGAAGACCAGCTCGGTTATGTAGAGATCTTCAAGCAGCTCGGCGTCGGTGTGGTGCAGATGTGCTACAACACCCAGAACCTGGTCGGCACCGGTTGCTACGAGCGCGACGGCGGCCTGTCGGGCTTCGGGCGCGAGATCGTCGCCGAGATGAACCGCGTCGGCATCATGTGCGACCTGTCCCACGTCGGCTCCAAGACCAGCGAAGAAGTCATCCTCGAATCGAAAAAGCCGGTGTGCTACTCCCACTGCCTGCCGTCCGGCCTTAAAGAGCACCCGCGCAACAAGTCCGATGAAGAACTGAAGTTCATCGCTGACCACGGCGGCTTTGTCGGCGTGACCATGTTCGCGCCGTTCCTGGCCAAGGGCATCGATTCGACCATCGACGACTACGCCGAAGCCATCGAATACACCATGAATATCGTCGGCGAAGACGCCATCGGTATCGGCACCGACTTCACCCAGGGCCATGGCCAGGATTTCTTTGAAATGCTGACCCATGACAAGGGCTACGCCCGCCGCCTGACCAGCTTCGGCAAGATCATCAACCCGCTGGGCATCCGCACCGTCGGCGAGTTTCCCAACCTGACAGAGACCCTGCTCAAGCGCGGCCATCCCGAGCGTGTGGTGCGCAAGATCATGGGCGAGAACTGGGTCAACGTCTTGAAGGACGTTTGGGGCGAATAAGCCAAGCACCCACGGGCAACATCACAACGAATTTTTCTGGAGTTAAGTTTCCATGGCCAAGATCGCCCCGCAATTGCCTATTGAAGTCGACAGCGAAACCGGTGTCTGGACGTCCGACGCCCTGCCGATGCTGTACGTGCCGCGCCATTTCTTCGTCAACAACCACATGGGCATCGAAGAGGTGCTGGGCGCCGACGCCTATGCCGAAATCCTCTACAAGGCCGGCTACAAGTCCGCCTGGCACTGGTGTGAAAAAGAAGCCGAATGCCACGGCCTGGAAGGCGTCGCGGTGTTCGAACACTACATGAAGCGCTTGTCGCAACGCGGCTGGGGCCTGTTCAAGATCCAGGACATCGATCTGGATAAAGGCACCGCCAGCGTCAAGCTCGAACACTCGGCATTCGTCTATGTGTACGGCAAGGTCGGGCGCAAAGTCGACTACATGTTCACCGGCTGGTTTGCCGGTGCCATGGACCAGATTCTGCAAGCCCGTGGCAGCCAGATCCGCACTGTGGCCGAACAAATCTACGGAGGCTCCGAAGAGGGCCACGATGATGGTTTGTTCACCGTCAAGCCGTTGTAAGCCGAGGACCGTGCCATGGCTTTCGAAGCAATGTTCCAGCCGATCCAGATCGGCAAACTGACCATCCGCAACCGCGTGCTCAGTACCGCCCACGCCGAGGTGTATGCCACCGACGGCGGCATGACCACCGACCGCTATGTGAAGTACTACGAAGAAAAAGCCAAGGGCGGTATCGGCCTGGCGATCTGCGGCGGTTCCTCGGTGGTCGCCATCGACAGCCCCCAGGAATGGTGGAGCTCGGTGAACCTGTCCACCGACCGCATCATCCCGCACTTCCAGAACCTGGCGGATGCCATGCACAAGCATGGCGCCAAGATCATGATCCAGATTACCCACATGGGCCGTCGCTCCCGTTGGGATGGCTTTAACTGGCCGACCCTGATGTCGCCGTCCGGCGTGCGTGAGCCGGTGCACCGTGCCACCTGCAAGACCATCGAGCCGGAAGAAATCTGGCGCGTGATCGGCAACTATGCCAGCGCCGCCAAGCGCGCCAAGGCTGGTGGCCTGGACGGTGTGGAACTATCCGCCGTGCACCAGCACATGATCGACCAGTTCTGGAGCCCACGGGTCAACAAGCGTACCGACGAGTGGGGCGGCACCTTCGAAGGCCGCATGAAATTCGGCCTGGAAGTGTTGAAAGCCGTGCGTGCCGAAGTCGGTGACGACTTCTGCGTGGGCATGCGCCTGTGCGGTGACGAGTTCCACCCGGACGGCCTGTCCCACGAAGACATGAAGCAGATCGCCAAGTACTACGACGACACCGGCATGCTCGATTTCATCGGCGTCGTCGGCTCGGGTTGCGACACCCACAACACCCTGGCCAACGTGATCCCCAACATGAGCTATCCGCCGGAGCCGTTCCTGCACCTGGCGGCCGGTATCAAGGAAGTGGTCAAGGTTCCGGTGCTGCACGCACAGAACATCAAGGACCCGAACCAGGCCACGCGCATCCTCGAAGGCGGCTATGTGGACATGGTGGGCATGACCCGTGCGCACATCGCCGACCCGCACCTGATCGCCAAGATCAAGATGGGCCAGATCGACCAGATCAAACAGTGCGTCGGCGCCAACTATTGCATCGACCGCCAGTACCAGGGCCTGGACGTGCTGTGCATCCAGAATGCCGCGACCTCCCGTGAATACATGGGCGTGCCGCATATCATCGAGAAGTCCACCGGGCCGAAACGCAAGGTGGTGGTGGTCGGTGCCGGCCCTGCCGGGATGGAAGCCGCGCGGGTGGCCGCCGAACGTGGCCACGACGTGACCCTGTTCGAGAAGAAAGAATTTATCGGCGGGCAAATCACCACCGCCTCCAAGGCGCCGCAACGCGACCAGATCGCCGGTATCACCCGCTGGTTCCAGCTGGAGCTGGCGCGTTTGAAAGTCGACCTGCGCCTGGGCGTGGCCGCCGATGCCGAGACCATCCTGGACCTGCGTCCGGACGTGGTGGTGCTGGCGGTCGGCGGGCATCCGTTTATCGAACAGAACGAACACTGGGGCGCTGCCGAAGGCCTGGTGGTGAGCAGCTGGGACGTGCTCGACGGCAAGGTCGCACCGGGCAAGAACGTGCTGGTGTACGACACCATTTGCGAATTCACCGGCATGTCGGTGGCGGACTTCCTGGCCGACAAAGGCTGCCAGGTGGAAATCGTCACCGACGACATCAAGCCGGGCGTGGCGATTGGCGGTACGTCGTTCCCCACCTACTACCGCAGCATGTACCCCAAAGAAGTGATCATGACCGGCGACATGATGCTGGAAAAGGTCTACCGCGAAGGCGACAAGCTGGTGGCGGTGCTGGAGAACGAATACACCGGCGCCAAAGAAGAGCGGGTAGTGGACCAGGTGGTGGTCGAGAACGGCGTGCGTCCGGACGAAGCGATCTACTACGGGCTCAAGGAAGGTTCGCGCAACAAGGGCCAGATCGACGTCGAAGCCCTGTTCGCGATCAAGCCGCAGCCGTGCTTGAGCGAGGCGGGCGAGGGGTACTTGCTGTTCCGTATCGGTGACTGTGTGGCGCAGCGAAATACCCATGCCGCCATCTATGACGCCCTGCGCCTGTGCAAAGACTTTTGATGAGGTGAACGCGGTCAAATGTGGGAGGGGGCTTGCTCCCGATAGCGGTGGTTCAGCGACAACTGTACCAACTGACAGTCCGCCATCGGGAGCAAGCCCCCTCCCACATTCGGGCCAGTTTCACAGTAGACCTGTGCGGTCTGTGGGAGCTTCACCATGTTGAACACCTTGCTGCCTATTCTCTTATTTACCGCCCTGGGCCTTGCCGTCCTCGGCGCCCTGCGCCGGGTGAACATGTGGCGCCGCGGGCGAGCCTCCAAGGTCGACCTGCTGGGCGGCCTGCTGGCCATGCCCAAGCGCTACATGGTCGACCTGCACCACGTGGTCGCCCGCGACAAATACATCGCCAACACCCACGTCGCCACTGCCCTGGGCTTTGTGCTGTCGGCGCTGCTGGCGATCCTGGTGCACGGCTTCGGCCTGCATAACCGTATCCTCGGCTACGCCTTGCTGCTGGCGTCGGTGTTGATGTTTGTCGGCGCCACCTTCGTTTACCTGCGGCGGCGCAATCCGCCGTCGCGCCTGTCGAAAGGCCCGTGGATGCGCCTGCCGAAAAGCCTGATGGCGTTCTCGGTGAGTTTCTTCCTGGTGACGCTGCCAGTGGCGGGGATCCTGCCCGCCGACTTCGGCGGCTGGCTGCTGGCCGCGCTGTTGAGCGTGGGGGTGCTGTGGGGCGTGTCCGAAATGTTCTTCGGCATGACCTGGGGCGGCCCGATGAAGCACGCCTTCGCCGGTGCCCTGCACCTGGCCTGGCACCGTCGCGCCGAACGCTTTGGCGGTGGTCGTTCCACGGGTTTGAAACCCCTGGACCTGAGCGACAAAAGCGCGCCCCTGGGCGTGGAAAAACCCAAGGATTTCACCTGGAACCAACTGCTCGGCTTCGACGCCTGCGTGCAGTGCGGCAAGTGCGAAGCAGCGTGCCCGGCTTTCGCTGCCGGCCAGCCGCTGAACCCGAAAAAACTCATCCAGGACATGGTGGTTGGCCTGGCCGGCGGCACCGATGCCAAGTTCGCCGGCAGCCCTTATCCGGGTAAAGCCATTGGCGAACACAGCGGCAACCCGCACCAGCCGATCGTCAACGGCCTGGTGGACGCCGAGACCCTGTGGTCGTGCACCACCTGCCGTGCCTGTGTGGAAGAGTGCCCGATGATGATCGAGCACGTGGACGCCATCGTCGACATGCGCCGCCACCTCACCCTGGAAAAAGGCGCCACGCCGAACAAGGGCGCCGAAGTCCTGGAAAACCTGATCGCCACCGACAACCCCGGCGGTTTCGCACCGGGCGGTCGCCTGAACTGGGCGGCGGATTTGAACCTGCCGTTGCTCAGCGACAAAGGCAGCGTTGACGTGCTGTTCTGGGTCGGCGACGGCGCCTTCGACATGCGCAACCAACGCACCCTGCGCGCATTCGTCAAAGTACTGAAAGCGGCCAAGGTCGACTTCGCGGTGCTCGGCCTGGAAGAACGCGACAGCGGCGACGTCGCGCGGCGCCTGGGCGATGAAGCGACCTTCCAGATGCTCGCCACGCGCAATATCCAGACGTTGGCCAAGTACAGCTTCAAGCGCATCGTCACCTGCGACCCCCACAGCTTCCATGTGCTGAAAAACGAGTACGGCGCCTTCAACGGCAACTACCGCGTGCAGCACCACAGCACCTTTATGGCCGAGCTGATCGGCGAGGGCGCGCTGAACCTGGGCCAGCACAAAGGCAACAGCGTGACCTACCATGACCCGTGCTACCTGGGCCGCTACAACGGCGAATACGAGGCGCCGCGGCAAGTGCTGCGGGCGCTGGGCATCGAGGTCAAGGAGATGCAACGCTCGGGTTTCCGCTCGCGCTGCTGCGGCGGTGGCGGCGGCGCGCCGATCACCGATATTCCCGGCAAGCAACGTATCCCCGATATGCGCATGGAAGACATCCGCGAGACCGGTGCCGAACTGGTGGCGGTGGGGTGCCCGCAGTGCACGGCGATGCTCGAAGGTGTGGTTGAACCGCGCCCGTTGATCAAGGACATCGCCGAGCTGGTGGCCGATGCTTTGCTGGAAGACGTCGCACCGGCCAAAGCTCCTAACAAGCGTGAACCTGCGGAGGTGCACTGATGAGCGACATTATCCGCCGCGACCCACGGGCCGAATGGATCGCCCGTAACCGTCTGCACCCGCTGCATGCGGCGATGCAGCCAGTGCAACACAGCTGGATGGGGCCTAACGGCATCATCCGCAAGAACGTGCATGGCGTCGGTTTTATCGGCCCCAACGGCATCAAGCGCATCGACCGCAGCGGTGCCCAGCAGGGCGGTGCGGCCAAGCGTACGGCGGCGATTGAAGTGCAGTTGCCGCTGCATCAGGTGCCTGCGCCTGCGTTCTACATCAACGTAGTGCCGGACATGGTTGGTGGCCGCTTGAGCAGCCACGACCGCGACCTGCTCGGCCTGGCGCGGCAACTCGCCGGCAACGACGGCGCGGTGCTGGCAGTGGTGTTTGGCGAACACAAGGAAAGCGCGTTTGCCACGGCCGGTGTCGATCGCCTGCTGGTGCTCGACGGCCACGAATTCGACGGTTATTCACCGGAGCAACGCGTGCAGGGTTTGCGCGCTGTGGATAACCAGTTCAACCCGCGCCACTGGTTGCTGCCCGACAGCCGCAGTGGTGGTGGCGAGTTGGGTCGGCGCTTTGCCGCCAGTCTCAAGGAGCGCCCGGCCACTCGCGTCTGGCAGATCAAGGGCGATGAGTGCATCGGCCGCGCCGGTGCGGGCCGGGAAGACTTGGCGCGGCCGCTGCCACGCCTGATTCTGGCCGCCGCCGAATGCGCCGATCCGGTCAGCGACACACGCCATGAAGTGCTGCCCGTGGAGTTATCCACAAGCCTGGCGCGCAGCCTGCCGCGTATCGAGGATCTTGGCGCGGTGGCGGTGGACCCGGCGGCGATTCCCATGGCCGAGGCCGAGTTTATTTTCTCCGGCGGCAACGGCGTGAAGGACTGGGCGCTGTTCCACCAGACCGCCGCGGCTTTGGGGGCCACCGAAGGCGCCTCGCGGGTGGCGGTGGACGATGGATTCATGGCCCGTGATCGCCAGGTCGGCGCCAGCGGTACCTGGGTGACGGCGCGGGTGTATGTGGCCGTGGGGATTTCCGGGGCGATCCAGCACCTGCAAGGCATTGGCGCCTGCGACAAGGTGGTGGCGATCAACCTCGACCCGGGCTGCGACATGATCAAGCGTGCCGACCTGTCGGTGATCGGCGAAAGCGCCGCGATTCTGCAAGCCTTGATCGCTGCGGTCGAGGCCTACCGCAACGGCGCCAAGCGCGATGCGGCTTGAGGACATGACCATGACCACGAATGTAATCAGCCTGGTGTCCATCGGCGCCCACCCCACCTCCGGCCGGCCACGCCGCGCCGAACAGGATGCGCGCGCCGTCGAACTGGGTCTGCAGATGGCTGGGGATAAGCTGCAGGTGCTGCACGCCGGCAACATCGCCGAACCGACCCTGCGCAGCTACCTGGGCATGGGCCTGCCACAGTTGCACGTGCTGGAACAACCGGAGGGCAGCGATGCGTTGCCGGTGCTCGGCGAGTACCTGCGCGACGCCGGTGCCCAGGTGGTGCTTGCCGGCAGCCAGGCCGAAACCGGTGAAGGCTCGGGCATGTTGCCGTTCCTGTTGGCCGAGCAATTGGGCTGGCCGCTGATTGTCGGGCTGGCCGAGGTGGAGTCCATCGACGGCGGTGTGGCCCATGTGCTGCAAGCCTTGCCCCGTGGGCAGCGCAGGCGCTTGAAGGTGCGCCTGCCGTTTCTGGCGACGGTGGATAACGCCGCGCCAAAACCTAGGCAAAGCGCCTACGGTCCGGCACAACGCGGTGAATTGGCGGCCCACGAAGTGGAAGTCGAGCAGGACGCGTTATTCACAGGCGCCGTGCTGCAACCGGCCAAGCCCCGGCCCAAGCGCCTCAAGGTGATCAAGGCCAAGAGCGGCGCCGACCGCATGAAAGCCGCCACCGCCAAGGCCAGTGGTGGCGGTGGGCAGGTGCTCAAGGGTGTGAGCGCCGAGGAAGGTGCCCAGGCAATCCTCAAGTTGCTCATAGAAGAAGGCGTCGTGCGCTAACCCACCAACACTGCAAAACAAATGTGGGAGGGGGCTTGCCCCCGATAGCGGTGGACCAGTCAAGGATACTGAGACTGACACATTGCAATCGGGGCAAACCCCCTCCCACATTGGATCTTCATTGGGGCGCAGGCTTGGGCACCAGATCCGGCAGCAGTGGCGGCAGGGGTTGCCAGGTGGCATCCGGCTGTTGCATCGGCGGTGGCAGCGCCGGCGTGGGGTCGCCGCCAATCGGCTTGAGGATCATTTTGTCGGTGGTGTCGCGCAGGATCATGCCCTGGGTCGAACTGCGCGCCTCGGTGCCGCTGTGGAAGGTGCTGATCTGGGCAATCGGCAGGTCCAGGTTGCGTTCGATCCTCGGGGTCAGCAGCAGGATGATCTCGGTTTTCTGCTGGGTATTCTGGTTGGTGCCGAACAACTTCTTGCCGATCCACGGGATCTGGCTCAACCATGGCAGCCCCGAGCCCTCGTCGACGTCCGCCGTGCGGATCAGCCCCGAGACGATCTGGGTTTCATTGTTGCGCGCGGTCAGCAGGGTCTTGGTGGCCCGTGAGCCGAGTTCGAAGGTGGCCGGTACGTTTTCCGAGCCGGGAATACGCTTGGTGATATGGCTCATTTCCACGTTCAGCTCCAGGTTCACCTCATCGCTCAGGCTGATGTTCGGCTTGACCGTGATCTGCAGTCCCACGTCCTGGTAGGACACCGACGAGGTGGTGATCTGGTTGGCGGTGGTGGTGGTCACCACGGGGATCTTGTCGCCGATGTTCACCTGGGCTTCTTCGCGGTTGCGCACCCGCACCCTGGGGTTGGCCAGGGTCACGGTGTTGCCGCTGCGTTGCAGCATATTGATGCGCGCCGAGGTACTGCCCGCGTCGAGCAGGATGTTGTCGCCGTTGATCCCGCGCAATGCGCTGAGTGGGATACCCGCCAGCCCGGCAGGCACGTTGGCCAGGTTGCCCACGGACAGGCCGATGCTCTCCGGGTACTGGATGCCCAGGTTCAACTCGTCGGTCAGGCTGACCTCCAGCACCTGGATGTCGATGGTCACTTCCGATTGTGCGATATCAATGGCTTCCACCAGTTTTTCCACGGCGCTCAGGGTATCCAGGCCATCGCGCACGATCACCGCGTTCAGGCGTTCGTCCACCAGCACCTCTTTGGGCTTGAGCACCTGTTTGATCTCGGCGGCGATGACCTTGGGGTCGCCATGGCTGAGGTAGAAGGTACGCACGGCCAACTCGCGATATTCCCGTTCCTTGTCCGGGCGGCGGGGGTAAACCAGGAGGGTGTTGGCGTTGAGGACCTTCTTGTCCAGTCCCTGGGTGGTCAGCAGCAGGTTCAGCGCGTCTTCGGCGGTGGTTCGGCTCGCGGTCATGCTCGCCGAGGCACTGGGATTGACGTCCTTGTCGATGACGAAGTTGACCCCCGACAGGCGCGCAATGGTCTCGAAAATCGTGGTCAGGCTTTGGGCGCTGAACTCCAGGCTCAAGGGTTTGCGCATGGCCTCGGAGAGGTCGGCGCTGAGGTAATCGGCGCTCACCAGTTCACGGGTCAGGGCATTGCGAAAGTCCAGGGCCTCTCGGTAGTTGGGCTTTTGCGCGATGATCCGGCGCACCAGGTTGAGGGCTTCCACCGGGTTGGAGCGCTTCATTTCGTAGGCCTGGGCCAGTTGCGGGCGCAGTTGTTTCATCGCCTGGATGCTCTGGATTTCCTGGCGCGCGCCGAGGTTGCTGGGATCGTATTTGAGGATGGTTTCCAGGGCGCGGATGGCAGCGGCATCGTCGCCACGCATCAGCGCGGTGCTGGCTTCGCGGCTGTATTGGGCCACCAGCAATTCCAGCTTGCTGAAGTTGGCGGTGCGCAGTTGCACATCGTCGGGGGCCTGTCTGGCTTCGGCTTGCAGCACTTCGACCGAACGGATGATGTCGCCCTTCTGGCGCAACTCGTCGCTCTCCTTGATCGCCCGCTGGGTCTGGCAGGCGCTGAGCAGGGCCACGGCCAGGCTCAAGGGTATCCACGTGCGTATGGCCATGATCGTGTCCTGCGCCGGTCAGTGAGTGTCCAGCCGCAAGGTGCTGACATGCTTGAGGGGCATGTAGGTCAGCACCACGGCGGTGTCGGTAAGTTTGTCCAGCCGGTAATGGGCGTCGAGCATCTTGCCGGGCACGATGCGCCCGGGTACCGAGCAACGGTTGCACAGGGTGTACTGGCTGCCATTGCCGCTGAGTACGACGATTTTCGCCTGGTTCTCGTAGCGCCATTGCGCGCTCACGGTGAAGGGCAGGGGCGGTGGCTTGGGCGCTGAGGTGTCGACCGGTATGGGCGGCGGTGCAGGTGTCCAGGTCTGGGCAGGGAACAGGTCGATGGCTTCGGCCACCGCCGGTGCAGGTGCGGCAACCGGTGCCGAGGGCACCTGTACAGGGCGGGCGATCACTGGCACCGGCGAGGGTGCGGGGTTGTCCGCAGTGTCCTGCCAGAACAGCCAGCCGCAGCCGATCAAGGTCAGCAGCAACAGCACGCGCAGATACAGCGGCAGCGTCATTCCACCACCCCCAGCACACTCACCTTGAGGCTGATGTTCAACATGCCGCTGGTGATTTCCTTGCGCTCCAGGGCCAGGCGTTCGATGCGCACGGCCGGCTCATTGGCGACGTCGACCAGGGCATCGCGCAGCAAGGCGTAGGGGCCGACGAGGGGAATGTCCACGTCCAGCCGTTGCAGCCCGGTGTCGCCGGGCGCGGAGTAGGCCAGGGTGGTCTGTTCGATGATAAAGCCGCGCCGGGTGAGGACGTCCAGCAGCTTTTCCAGGCGTGGGGCGAAGTCCTGTGCACTGGGCAGGCGTTCGACCACGGCCGGTTCGGTCACCTGCACATCCTGGGGCTGCTCGGCGATACCGGCCTCCAGTTCCTGGCGCCGCAGGCTGTCGGCAATGCCTGCCGGATGTATCACTGTGACTTCGATCAGCAACGTTGCCGCCATCAGCCCCAACGCCAGCAGCCCCCAAAAGCCCACGCGCTGCTGCCATTGCATCAGGTGCCAGCGCACGCGCGGGAGGTGGCGGGTCAGTGCGTCCATGGGCGACTACCCTGCACCAACCGCAAGTTTGACCTGCACCGGGTGTTGCGGGTCATTGGCCTTGCGTGCGCTTTGTTGCAGGTTCACGTGCACACCTGGCTGGGCCTTGAGCCGTTCGACAAAGCGAAAGGCATCGCCCAGCACCTTGGCTTCCAACTCCAAGTGAATCAGTCGGGCCTGGGTGTCGACCTCCACGCGCGTCAGCGCGACTTCCGCGGACCAGGCCCGGGCCACGGCGTCCATCAGCGCGAAGGGCGTGTCCTGCTGTCGGGAAAAGGCGGCCAGTTGTTGTTTCTGCTGGGGTGACAAGCGAATAGCGGCCTGGATCAATTGCTCCTGGCGACGTGTCAATTCGATAAAGCGCTGCTCCAGTGCGTCGGTCTGTTGTTGCTGATGCTCCATGCGCTGCCAGTGTTGCCAGGTCACGAAGACAAGCCCGGCGGCGACCAGCCACAACACACTCACCAGCGGCCGATAGACGGCATTGGGGTGCAGGAAGTCGATGCCCGGCGCCTGCCGCTGTCGCCAGGCACCGGCGAGTTGTGATTTCAGCTGAGCGATCATGCCAGCGGCTCTCCGAGCCAGGGATGCAGTGGCCCCAGCCAATGTTCAGTGGGGTGATTGGCGACGACCCATGTGGCCGCCGCGTGCCGTTGCGCCAGCAGGTCGGCGGTGAACAGGTTGTCGCTCAAGTGGCTGCCGGGTGGGGTTTGCAGCACGCAGACTTGTTGAGCCACACCCTGTTGCCGGTAAAGGCAACTGAGACCTCGCGCCTCAGGTACCGCCAGCACGCAATCGTCAGGCAATTGCTGCCAGTACCGTTGGGCCACGGCCGTCAACAATGGCGTGCATCTCACCAGCGGCAGGTGCTGTCGCTTGAACAACTCCCGCAGGTCTTGCAGCAAATTCCGTGACGTCGCGACCGCCAGGCGTTCATCTCCAAAGGTGCTGTTGGCGACTTGCACTTGCCACTGTCCGGGGTCGATGCCTGCCTGTTGGTTGAAGGTCACTTCGGCCAAGCCTTGCCAGTCGGCCTGGCTGTACACGCCGGTTTGCCACGCCAGCATCAGGTAGTGCACATGGGGGAAGCCCAGCAGCACCGTGGCCCGGTCCAGAAACCCGACGCGGCCGCGCGGCGCCTGTTCCAGCAGTTCGGCACAGGCGGCCAATGGCTCGCCAGTCTGTTGCGCACGCCATACTGCTGCACCGCGCCAACGCGGTCGCGCGGCCCATTCGGCGCCGTCGCTGTGCAGCCACACCACATGCTCAATAAAGGGAAATGACACGGTGGATCTCCTTGAGCGTGGTGTCGCCCTGGGCGGCGTGGGCCAGGGCGATGTCGCGGATAAACACGTGGCCGGCTTCACGGGCCAGTTCGCGCAGGGTGGAGGCCGAACTGCGGTTGAGCAGGCCCTCCTTGATGCTGTCGGTCAGTGTCAGCACTTCGGCCAGGGCGAGCCGGCCGCGATAGCCGGTGTGACGGCAGGCCTCGCAGCCTTTGCCCACGCGATAGTGACCCTGTTGGAGTTGAGCCTCGGCGAGTTGGGCGAGGTGGGTGATCTCGGGGTCGGGGGCGGCATCCGTGCCGCAGTCCGGGCAGATGCGCCGCACCAGGCGCTGGGCGACCACGCCGTTAAGGGCTTCGACAAAGCTGGCCGGGTCCACGTCCATGTAGGTAAAGCGCTCCAGCACACTGAACGAGCTGTTGGCGTGCACCGACGACAACACCAGGTGCCCGGTCAACGCCGCTTGCACCGCAATGCCGGCCGTTTCACCGTCGCGTATTTCCCCCACCAGGATGGTGTCCGGGTCGTGGCGCAGGATCGAGCGCAGGCCGCGGGCGAAGGTCAGGCCCTTCTTGTCGTTCACCGGGATTTGCAGGACCCCGGGCAGTTCGTATTCCACCGGGTCTTCGATGGTGATGATCTTTTTCTCGCCGGTATTGGTCTCCGACAGGGCGGCATATAGCGTGGTGGATTTGCCGCTGCCGGTGGGGCCGGTCACCAGCAACATGCCATAGGGTTCGCCGGCCAATACACGGATGCGCGCGATGGTCTCGGCGTTCAACCCCAGGGTTTCCAGGCTCAGGGACTCACCGCGCTGGGACTTGTCGAGAATCCGCAGCACCGCATCTTCACCGTGGATGCTGGGCATGATCGACACGCGAAAGTCCACTTCGCGACCCTGGATTTTCATCTTGAAACGCCCGTCCTGGGGCACCCGCCGCTCGCCGATATCCAGCTCCGACAACACCTTGATCCGCGACAGTGCCTGCTCGGCCATGTCCAGGCCGCTGGCCTGGCCCATCTGCTGCAACACACCGTCGATGCGGTACTTGATCACCAGGCCCTGGGGCGTGGTTTCCACATGCACATCGCTGGCACGGCTTTGCAGGGCATCGAACAGCATGGAGTTGACCAGGCGCACCACCGGGTTGTCGTCGCGGGCGATGCTGCTCAGGGAAATTTCCTGGGCGGCCTGGCTGACGCGGGCATTCTCGTCGTCCTCACCGAAAGGTTGCATCACCCGTTGGCTGGCTTCGGCCAGGCTCAACTGGGCCTTGACCGCGCCGGGCAGGCTCATGGCCAGGGGCAGTTGACGCAAGGTTTTCGAGGATTGCAGCCAGTGCCGGCTGGCCAGGGTGAAAGGGTCTCCCAGTACCAGGCACGGCTGGCCGTGGTTATCCACCGGCAGCACGTTATGGATCAGCGCCTGGGGCAGTGCCAGCAGATCGAAGCGCCAGTGTTCACTGAGGTTTTCCGGGGCGATGGCAAGCAGGCCCAGGGGCTGGGCGATGGTGCTTAATTGGTCGGGCGCTTTCTCCAGCACCTCCAGCAGGTAATTGGACAAGCTCAGCCCGCGTTGCTCTGCAAGGGCCTGCCATTGCCGTGTCTGTTCGCTCATCGCACTACCCCTGGATGGAGCCTGCCAGTTCGAAAATCGGCATGTACAACATGAATACGATCAGGCCGATCAGCCCGCCCACCACCAGCATCAACAACGGCTCGAAGACTTTGCTGAACAGCTCGATGGCACGCTCCAGCGCTTCATCGTGGAACTGCGCGATGCGCTCGCACATCGCCGCCAGCTCACCGCTTTGTTCACCCACGCGTAGCAGGCGTTCGGCGACGGCGGTGGTCAATCGATGGCGGGCGAGGGCAGTGGACAGTGGCTGGCCGGCCTGGATGTCGGTCATGGCCTGGCGCAGGTCCGCCTGGCGTTCCACGGGCAGCAGCGCACCGGACAGCTCCACCGCAGTGACCACCGGCATGCCGCCCATCAGCAACATGCCGGCGGTGCGATAAAAGCGCGCGAGGATAAACAGCGTGCGTTGGGCGCCCAGGCTGGGGATCTTCCAGAACAGCTGGGCGATGCGGCGCTTGAACCCGGCGCTGCGCAACAACAGCACCAGCGCGGCAATCGCCAGCACCAGGCCAAGCAGCAACTCCATGCCACGCGTGTCTACCAGTGCGCCCCACCACACCATAAAGCGTGCGGTGGCCGGCAGATCGGCCACGGCGTCGAACACCGAGGCAAAGCGCGGGATCACGAAGAACAGCAGGAACAGCAGGATCAACGCGCCGACGCTGAGTACCACCAAGGGGTACATCAGGGCGCCGCTGACGCGCTTCTTCACGGTTGCCAGGTGGGCTTCAAAATGATGGTAGCGGCGCAGGGCCACGGCCAATTGGCCGCTGTGTTCCGAGGACGCCACCGTGGCAATCAACAGCGGCGGAAAGGTCTGCGGCTTGAGCTGCATTGCCCTGGACAGCGAGTTGCCCTCATACATCGAGGCGAGCAGATCGCTCATGACCTGCCGGTTGATGCCGGCGGGCGCCTTGTCGCGCAGGGTTTCCACCGCTTCCACCAGCACCAGGCCGGCATCGAGCAGGACTACCAGCTCCTGGATAAACAGGCCCAGGGCGAACGTACTGCGACGGCTGGGCAATTTGAGTGGGCGGCGGGCTTTCAGCGAGATGACCTGGGCGCCGTCGGCCTGCAGTTGCTGGCGCGCCTGGGCGACGTCAACGGCTTGCAGGCGCAGGGTCTGCACATGGCCGTCACGGATGATGCGCACGTCAAAGTCGGTCATGGCATTTGCCCCGCCCGTTGTTGGCGCTGTTGCAACAACAACGCGTAGTAACGCCACACCGCCAGGGCGTAGCGTGAGCGCCGTGCTTCCCGGTCCGGCTTGGCCCCGGCGTTATAGGCGCCCACGGCCTGCCAGCCATAACCCTGCTCGCGGATAAACCCGGCAAGAATCCACGCGCCCACCATGACGCTGGTGCAGGGCTGGGTGATCAAGTGCTGCTCGGTGATGCCGAACCGGGCCAGTGCGGGCAAGTGGCGGCTGTTGATTTGCATCAGGCCGATGTCCTGGCTGCCATCGCTGTTGAGGTTGCGTGCGCTGGGGTTGAGGCCGGATTCGACCTTGGCGATGGCGTACAGCAACAGCGGGTCGACGTGGTAACGGCTGGCTGCCAGTTGCCAGCAGTTGGCCTGTGCGGTACCCGTGAGGCACAGCAGTATCAGGACCAGCCGCAGCGTGTACATGTCAGAGGCCGTACACAATGTCGGCGTAGGTATTCACCCCGCCGGCCTTGCCGTCACGGCCCAGGCAGATGATCTCCGCATCGTTGGGCGGTGTGCCGGGATTCTTGTAGAGATACGGGTTGCCCCAAGGGTCTGGCGGCAGCGTCTTCACATAGGGGCCCTGCCAATGGCTGGCGGTGGCGGGCCGGGCGGTGAGGGTGTCGAGGCCGAGGGTTTCGTCGGGGTAGTTGCCGTTGTCCAGGCGGTACTGGTTCAAGGCATCGGCAAGGGCTTTCATCTGGCCCTGGGCGGTTTGTACCTTGGCCAGTTCCAGGCGGTCGAACATCTTCGGGCCGACGTAGCCGGCGAGCAGGGCGATGATCAGCAGGACGACCAGCAGCTCCAGCAAGGTGAAGGCACGCTGGGGGCTGTGGATAAATGAGTGAATACGCATGGAAATACCCTGTTGGGAGTGCCAAGGTACGGCGG
>NZ_FKLB01000038.1:0-114079 GCF_900067035.1 Pseudomonas sp. 1 R 17 | reverse complement strand
CCGCCGGTAGGACTGCGTTAGAACCTTTTCAATTCAAGTACATCTTCAACTGTAGCGTTGCTCGATATAAGGCGCCGTGAGGCGCCCTATAACGTTTGGCTCTTATGCTTATCCAGTAACTGAATATGCGTTCGAGCGGGTCATCGAACTTCGTCCCAGGCCTGGTCCCACGCTGTGCCCGTGCCGGGGGCATACGCCCAGGCGGCGCCTGCGCACCACGCGGTGTAGGGGTGAGGTTTGCACTTATAGTTTTTGCCGTTATTGCTCACGATGTCGCCGGCGTTGTACGCAGTGCCTTCTTTGTAGGCCGGATAGTCCCCGCCGCCACTGGAAGGGGTCACGGTAAAGGTCTGCCGCGCCAGGCCGGTCTTGCCATTCTGCTCGTCCCGTACCAGCAATCGCACCTCGTGCTGCGTCGGCTGAGGAACGTTAACCGCCACACCGCTTACAGTCATCTGGTTGTAGGGCCGGTTCATTCCGATAACAGTCCAGCTGTAGAGCAATGGACCGTTGTGCCCCACGGACTGACTGGCGCTGAAGGTAAACGGCCGGCCGGATTGCATGGTGGTGGGCCCGGTTATTTTCGCGACAGGCGCCGTAGGGTTTGTCGGGGTTTCGCTGCCAGGGATGATCGCCATTGCACGGCTGTAACCCTTCGCCAATGTGTAAACCGAGTTGGCGCTGGCATCGCTGGTATTGAATACAATATTGCCGGTTTTTTTTTCTCCTACCTTGGCAATGCTTGGGTTGATCTGATTCGCCAATTGCTGGCCCCATATGTTCGGGTCGAGGTTGCTCGCGGTAATGGGCAGGGTAATGTCCACCACTTCCCTGGCCGCCGGTGTGTTGTCGAGGATGCGGAAGTGGACTGAGTCACCCGGTTTGAGGGTCTCCATGACCTGATCGATGAATTGGCCGATATCGACCCACTGCTCCGGGATTCCGGCACCGACGATGTTGATGTCACTGCAGTTATAGAACCCTTCACCCGCTGGATCGATACGCTGCCACTGCACGAACAGCGTGGCGTTGCCCGTTTGCCCCGATGGGATAGGTACAGCGAACTTGAAGTACCCCGAGGCTCCCGACATGATGGGTGGATTATTGCCCCAGTCGGTTTGCGCGCGCTCGAACTGCTGGGTGTGGATGAGCGTCAGGTCATTCCAGGTCAGCGGCGACCTGGTCGGGTCAAAGCCCGGTTTTGTGAGAAAGACCTTCGCGAAACTGGGCACGTGTGGCGCAGTGCCGATGATGCGCACATCCATCATGCCATTGGTGGGCGTAACGTCGGTGCGATGCCACTGGTCCGACACAATGTTCAGGCCATCTTTCTTGCTGTCAGCCGCCGAACAAAGTTTGCCATCGGGCACTTCTCGTTTGACGATTTCAGGGTCGTTGTAACCCGGTTGCCTGATCAAATGGGCCACTTCATTCCATTGCTGGCCTGGATACTGTCCACTTTTTGCGGCCAAGGCCGCACATCCATTATCGCTCGGGCTTCCTGACCAGAAATCCGGGAGCGTCTTGCAATAGACCTGCCGTGCAATGGGCTTGTCCACCGCACCGTGGGCCATGACCAGCGCCGGTGCCAACAAGACCGCCGCCAACAACCATTTCGCTAAGTGTGTGATGCACCGCTGTAAGTTATTCATGCTTAATCCACCTCAATCCAGATAAACAAGTTCCGAACTGCTGGAACGATCAGTGTGCTTATTCAATTGGCATCATTGGTTGGCTGAACTCCCATGGGAGCGATGCGGGTTGCAGGATTGTTCTGCCCAGGACCAAACAGAAACACCCACCCTTGATAACTGCCTTGTCCTGTAAAACTCTGATTGATGGCTGAAAAATTGCCTTGTTTGAACGGCGTGCCCTGGGCGGTGCTGAACACGCCCATGAACGTTTCGCCTGGGCCCGCGACTACGCCCCATTCGGCGCTGCCAGTCAGCGGATCGGTGTAGGCACGGCGCAGATAGCGCTGGGTGGTGGGTTGGCGACGGTCGAGCACCAGGTCGTCGAGGGACTTGGGGTAGGTGTTGCCGGCGGCGTAGTACAGCCCGATCGCCCGGCGGATTTCATTGCCCCGCGCCAGCAGTTCCAGCTCGCGTTCGCGCTGCAGCACGCTGGACCATAGGGTGCCGACTTCCATCAGCATCACGGCCACCACGGCCACTGTCACCAACATGCCCATGAACACCGAGCCCTGCTGGTTGTGCCTACCAATCTGCATAGGCGCTCCCGTTCGTGTCGGCACCTGTGGCACCGCTGCGTACATCGCCCAGGCCTTGTTCGTCCGAAGGTTGCAGTTGCCAGGTGTCACGCCTGCCGGTCAGCGGGTCCATGGGGATCTCGCGCAGGTAGCGACGGTCCACCAGGGCTTGCAGGGACTCGGGATTGGCGCTGTGGTCCTCGCGGTATTGGTCCAGGGCCTGGCGAATGGAAGACAGGTTGTGGCGCAGCACGGTTTCCTGGGCCTTGGTGTGCTGGCGGAAGTACTGCGGGGTGACCAGGGTCATGAGGGTGGCGATGATCGCCATGACCACCAGCAACTCAATCAGGGTAAAACCCCGATCACCATTGGCTGTATGACGTTCCATTCAAGCTCTCCCGGGTGCTTCGGGATGAAACGTCGAATACATCTTCTCCCTCTTGTGGGTTGTCGGCGCTGCTCTTGTAACTGCGCAATTGCCAGGTTTTGTCAGCCGCCAGCTCGGGACACTCGCAGAATGGGTCCCGGGGAATACGTCGCAGGAAATAGAGTTTGTTGCCTTGCAGATGGGTGTTGTCCGTTACGCCGTCGACCAATACCTGCAGGGAAGGTGGATAACCGCTGTCGGTGATGCTCTTTTCAATGCGGCCATCGTCACTGGCGTCTTTGTAGGCATCGATCGCACGCCGGATTTCCCGCAACGAACGTTGCAGGTCCAGTTCTCGATCACGTTTACCCATCAATGCTGTCAGCGGATAAGCCACTGTCGCAAGCGTGGCCAGCAGGGCCAGCGTCAGTAGTAATTCAATCAGCGTAAAACCTTTGGCGCAGTGATGGCTGGGCTTGCCCTGCCACATCACCGTTCTTCCTCCCGATCAGGCTGCCAAGGACTTCCGCGTTAACCCAGGCCATGGAATTGACTGCAAGGGTGAGTGTAGATGCTGGGTGTTTTTTGTACAGGTTGTGCGGTTACCCACAAACGCTGTGAGCCTGGCTGTGGATAAGGTGTTGGTGGTTATCCACACGCCCCGTAAATCAAGGCCTGCAAGCTCCTGTACGAAAAACGACCAAGCTAAGTTACGGTTTTCTGGTGCTTTTTTGTGTGGATAAGGAGGAAGCAGCGGTTTGAGTTGCCCCCAAAGTCTGTTGGCGCTTCTGTGGATAAGATGTTTGCTATCCGCTACAGGCCTTATGAATAGAGGCTTTCCGTCGTCTGGTTGTTTATTGATCAAATTGCCGCTAAACCCCAGGAATATAGCTGAAACCCTTGGTATATGAAGGTTTGACGCGGTTTTCCACAGCGCTGCCGAAGTTGCCCCCAAAGTCTGTTGGCGGTTCTGTGGATAAGGTGTTTGCGTACCGCTACAGGTCACGTTCTACGTAGCTTGTAGGGTTTTGATCAATAAATGATCAATGTGCCATTGGAACCGTCAACTTGAATAAGTCACGGATTTTCTTCAATTAATTTTGGTTGGATAGCGCAGTTGCCCACAATTGCTGTGGGTGGCTTTGTGGATAAGTTGTTGGGTAAAGGCTGGAGGGCAGGCTGCCAGTGGTCTGCGAGAGAGTTGATCAAATATTAAGCAGTGTGAGGTTCAAATGTGGAAGGGGGCCCTAATGCCGGTCGCGTACATCGCTTCTTGTAGGAGCGAGCTTGCTCGCGAAAAACGTCAACGATAACGCGTGCTTCCTGAATGAACGCGGCGCTTGTGAGTTTTTCGCGAGCAAGCTCGCTCCTACAAAAAGCCTTAAGCCCCCTCCCACAGTTTTGAGTTGTGGGTATCGGTTATTCGTGTGCAGCCACACCCTTGAGGTAAGGCGCCGGGGCTGCGCCGAGGTTGTTCAACATGCGCTCGCTGTACCAGTCCACGAAGTTCACCACGCCGAACTCATAGGTCTTGGAGTACGGGCCAGGCTGGTAGGCGGTGGAGTTGATCCCGCGCTGGTTCTCTTCGGCCAGGCGACGGTCCTGGTCGTTGGTGGCGTCCCACACCTGGCGCATGCGCTCCACGTCGTAGTCCACGCCTTCAACGGCGTCCTTGTGCACGATCCACTTGGTGGTGACCATGGTTTCCTGGGCACTGATCGGCCACACGGTGAACACGATGATGTGGTCGCCCATGCAGTGGTTCCACGAGTGCGGCAGGTGCAGGATGCGCATCGAGCCCAGGTCGGGGTTCTTGATGCGGCCCATCAGCTTGGCGCAGCCCTGCTTGCCGTCCAGAGTCATCGACACGGTGCCCTTGAGCAGCGGCATGCGCACGATGCGGTTACGCAGGCCGAAGCTGGCGTGGGCGTAAGGGATCTTCTCGGCGTCCCAGGCGGCTGCAGAGGCGGCTACGTGGTCCTTGAACGCCTGGTCGGCGCGTGGGTCGGTGACGTCGTCCCATTCCAGCAGGGTTTTCAACAGTTCGGGGTGCGACGCGTTGCAGTGGTAGCACTCGCGGTTGTTTTCCAGCACCAGTTTCCAGTTGGCCTTCTCGAACAAGGTGGTCTGGATCGCCACCTTGGTGTTTTCCATGTCGTACGGTTCCATGTAATGGTTCAGCGTCGACAGGAAGTCATCGATGGCCGGCGGGTTTTCGGCCAGGCTGATGAAGATGTAGCCACCGGCGGTCTTCACGTTCACAGGCTTGAGGCCGTACTGCTTCATGTCGAAGTCGGCACCCATCTCGGTGCCCGCGAACAGCAGGCGCCCGTCCAGCTCGTAGGTCCACTGGTGGTAGTGGCACACGAGCTTGGCGACTTTGCCTTTGTCGCTGGTGCACAGGCGCGAACCCCGGTGGCGGCAGACGTTGTGGAACGCATGCACCACGCCTTCGGCACCACGGATCACGATGATCGGGTTCTTGCCGATTTGCAGGGTCAGGTAGTTGCCCTTGGCGGGAATTTCGCAGGTCATGCCGGCGATCAACCACTCTTTCTGGAAGATCTCCTGCATATCGATATCAAACAGCCGCTCATCAGAGTAGAACGGCTGCGGCAGCGAAAACGTGCGCTCGCGCTCTTGCAGCATTTGCGCGGTGGCCTTGCGTGCGGGTTCCAGCGGATCGCCCAAGCTTAAGGTTGCGGTGACGTCCATCGTGTGTGTCCTCAAGGCCATTCTGTGTGGCCGACGAATAGTGGCTGATCAGGTTTGCAGCAAGGCGTAAAGAAAACGTCGTTGTTGGGAGCGAGTGTGGGGCTGCTGATGCGCCGAACCTTATCCATGAGCGACATGGCCCACTCTGTTCCCGACGCGCAACCCCCGTGGCATGGGGGCTGGTCGCGATAAGTATGTGAATGTCGCAGATAGGTAAATGGGCGGTTCCCGCGTTACGCAGAATCGCCACCATAAGGCCGACGTCGGCGGTGGAGAACAACATGTCCAATAATTTCCTGAATCCGGTAACCACCCAGACCTGGGCCAATGGTCGGCACATCGTCCGTTGCGTCAAAGTCATCCAGGAAACCTGGGATGTGCGCACCTTCTGCTTTATGGCCGACCAGCCGATCCTGTTCTTTTTCAAGCCGGGGCAGTTCGTCACCCTGGAGCTGGAGATCGAGGGTCAGCCGATCATGCGCTCGTACACCATTTCCAGTTCGCCGTCGGTGCCCTACAGCTTCTCGGTGACCATCAAGCGTGTGCCGGGCGGCAAGGTGTCCAACTGGCTGCACGACACCCTGCATGAAGGCCAGGAATTGGCGGTGCACGGGCCGGTCGGGTTGTTCAATGCCATCGACTTCCCCAGCCCGAAAGTGCTGTACCTCAGTGGCGGCGTGGGGATCACGCCGGTGATGTCCATGGCGCGCTGGTTCTACGACACCAACGCCAACGTCGACATGACGTTTATCCACAGTGCCCGCTCGCCCAAGGACATCATCTACCACCGCGAGCTGGAGCATATGGCGTCGCGGATCGACAACTTCAGCCTGCACCTGATCTGCGAAAAGCATGGCCTGGGCGAGCCCTGGGCCGGTTATCGCGGCTACTTGAATCACAAGATGCTCGAACTGATGGTGCCCGACTTCCTTGAGCGCGAAGTGTTCTGCTGCGGCCCGACGCCCTACATGAATGCGGTGAAACGCCTGTTGGAAGTCGCCGGTTTCGACATGGCGCGCTACCACGAGGAATCCTTCGGCGCTACGCCGCCGGAAGCCCGCGCCGACGCGGTGGAGCAGGCCGAGCAAGCGGCGGATGCCCCGGAAATCGACCTGGCGGATCTGCATCAGGTGGAGTTCATCGCCTCGGGCAAGAGCATTCGCGTCGCCCCTGGCGAGACCGTCCACGCAGCGGCGGCCAAGCTTGGTCTGTTGATTCCAAAGGCCTGCGGCATGGGGATTTGCGGGACGTGCAAGGTGATGAAGCTGGGCGGTGAGGTGGAGATGGACCACAACGGCGGGATTACCGAGGAAGACGAAGCCGAAGGCTACATCCTGTCGTGCTGCAGCGTACCGAAGGGCGATGTGCGCATCGAGTTCTGATTGCTCGAGCAGGCACAACACAATCCAAATGTGGGAGGGGGCTTGCTCCCTCCCACATTTGTTTTATGCACATCAGTGAGTCATTGTCAGGCGCCCATGACTTCGCGGATGTCTGCGGCCAATTCTCTTACTCGCTCTTCGTCGGTATCCCACGCGCACATGAACCGCGCACCGCCTTTGCCGATGAAGGTATAGAAGCGCCAGCCCTTGGCCGTCAGCGCGGCAATCGCCGGTTCCGACAGTTGCAGGAACACACCGTTGGCCTGCACCGGGAACATCAACTCCACACCGGGAATATCCGCCACCAGGCTACTGAGCAATTGCGCGCAGTGGTTGGCGTGACGCGCATGTTTGAGCCAGGCGTCGTTTTCCAGCAGTCCCACCCAAGGGGCGGACAGGAAGCGCATTTTCGAGGCCAGCTGGCCGGCCTGTTTGCAGCGGTAGTCGAAGTCTTCCGCCAGTTTGTGGTTGAAGAACAGGATGGCTTCACCCACGGCCATGCCGTTCTTGGTGCCGCCAAAGCACAACACGTCCACTCCGGCTTTCCAGGTCAGGTCGGCGGGTGAGCAGCCGAGGAAAGCACAGGCGTTGGAAAAGCGTGCGCCGTCCATGTGCAGGTTCAGCCCCAGTTCCTTGCAGGTAGCACTGATGGCGCGGATTTCTTCCGGGGTGTAGACGCTGCCGACTTCGGTGGCCTGGGTCAGGGTCACTACGCGGGGTTTGGGGTAGTGGATGTCCTGGCGCTTGAGGGCGATCTCGCGGATCGATTCCGGGGTCAGCTTGCCGTTTTCGGTGCGGGCTGTGAGCAGCTTGGAGCCGTTTGAGAAAAACTCCGGCGCGCCGCATTCGTCGGTTTCGACGTGGGCGGTTTCCGAGCAAATCACGCTATGGTAGCTCTGGCACAAGGAGGACAGCGCCAGGGAGTTGGCGGCCGTACCGTTGAAGGCGAAGAACACTTCGCAGTCGGTTTCGAACAGGTTGCGGAAACCGTCGGCGGCGCGATGGGTCCATTCATCATCACCGTAGGCACGTTGATGACCCTGGTTGGCTTGTTCCATGGCGGCCCAGGCTTCGGGGCAAATGCCCGAATAGTTGTCACTGGCGAATTGTTGGCTCTTGTCGGTCATGGCCCATTCCTGTGGTCGATGTTGGTGCGCACTGTAACCAAGATGGTTGGCGCTGCGCACGCACTGTAAATGCAAAGTCACTGGGGAATTATGCACGGTTCTGAAACGATGCCTGTCGGACGCGTCCGTGATGGCGCTTTGGATTTGCTCAAGTGGCTGGCGCTGCTGAGCATGGTGCTGGACCACCTGCGTTATGTCGGTCTGAGCCTCGATGGCCTGTATGTGCCGGGGCGCCTGGCGTTTCCGTGGTTTTGCCTGGCGATTGCGGCGAACCTGCACCGGGCCCGAAATGCGCCGGTGACCGGCCAGTGGCGCTACCTGGGCTGGCTGCTGCTGTTCAGCGTGATCAGCGAAGTGCCGTATCGGCTGTTTATCGAGGACGCCGATACGTTGAACGTGCTGCCCACCTTGGCGTTGGGGCTGCTGGTTGCCCGAGGATGGCAGCAGAAGGCGTTTTTTGATCGAGGATTGGCGTTGATCGCCGTCACGATAGCGGCGGTATTTTCGTCGCACTTAATGTTCGGTTTCTTTGGTGTGTTGCTGCCACTGGCGATGTTGCTGGTGTTTCGTCGGCCTTGGTACTTCAGTGTGTTGCCAGGATGGGTCTGCGTGGCCGCCAACCAATGGCAGATCCTGCTCAATAGCGCCACGCCAGTGGCGCTCCTGGGATTGGTCGCGTGTCTGATCGCGCCGTTGGCGGGCTTGGTCTTATTGCGACATGCCAAAAATGTCTCGCCACCGCCTATGCGCCGCTGGGCGTATGCCTTATATCCAGTGCATTTCCTCCTGCTGCTACTGGTCCGTCAGATCATCGCCTGACCCCCTCCCACACAAGCCCTATTCCACATTTATTTCGTGGCGCTCCTCTAATGTCGTAAACGCACCTTTGCGTGGCGTGCGCAGGCATTTGGCCTGTCTGCGCCAGCCCTACCATCGCATCAAAGGGCCCTGCACGGGCCTCAACAATACGAAAGGCTGGGAGAGACGCGATGTTCAGCAAACAAGACCAGATCCAGGGATATGACGACGCACTGCTGGCGGCCATGAACGCCGAGGAGCAGCGTCAGGAAGATCATATCGAGCTGATCGCGTCGGAGAACTACACCAGCAAGCGTGTGATGCAGGCCCAGGGCAGCGGCCTCACCAACAAATACGCCGAAGGCTACCCGGGCAAGCGCTACTACGGTGGCTGCGAGCACGTGGACAAGGTCGAGGCCCTGGCCATCGAACGCGCCAAGCAACTGTTCGGCGCCGATTACGCCAACGTACAGCCACACTCCGGTTCGTCCGCCAACAGCGCCGTGTACCTGGCGCTGATCAATGCGGGCGACACCATCCTGGGCATGAGCCTGGCCCACGGCGGTCACTTGACCCACGGTGCCAAGGTGTCGTCCTCGGGCAAGCTGTACAACGCGGTGCAGTACGGCATCAACACCGACACCGGCCTGATCGACTACGACGAAGTCGAGCGCCTGGCGGTGGAGCACAAGCCGAAAATGGTCGTGGCCGGTTTCTCCGCCTACTCCAAGACCCTGGATTTCCCACGCTTCCGCGCTATCGCTGACAAAGTAGGCGCGCTGCTGTTTGTCGACATGGCCCACGTCGCCGGCCTGGTCGCCGCCGGCCTGTACCCGAACCCGCTGCCGTACGCCGATGTGGTCACCACCACCACCCACAAGACCCTGCGCGGTCCCCGTGGCGGTCTGATCCTGGCCAAGGCCAACGAAGAGATTGAAAAGAAACTCAACGCCGCCGTCTTCCCTGGCGCCCAGGGCGGCCCGCTGATGCACGTCATCGCCGGCAAAGCGGTGTGCTTCAAGGAAGCGCTGGAGCCCGGTTTCAAGGCCTACCAGCAGCAAGTGATCGATAACGCCCAGGCCATGGCCAGCGTGTTTATCAAACGCGGCTACGATGTAGTGTCCGGCGGCACCGATAACCACCTGTTCCTGGTCAGCCTGATCCGTCAGGGCCTCACCGGCAAAGAGGCGGATGCCGCCCTCGGTCGCGCCCACATCACCGTCAACAAGAACGCCGTGCCGAATGACCCGCAGTCGCCGTTCGTGACCTCGGGCCTGCGCATCGGCACCCCGGCGGTGACCACGCGCGGTTTCAAGGTGCCGCAGTGCATCGAGCTGGCTGGCTGGATCTGCGACATCCTCGACAACCTCGGCGACGCCGACGTCGAGGCCAACGTGGCCAAGCACGTGTCTGCCCTGTGCGCTGATTTCCCGGTTTATCGCTGAGCGCGGTTTTGGAGTAATGACTATGCAACGCTACTCGGGCTTCGGCCTCTTCAAGCACTCCCTCAGCCACCACGAAAACTGGCAGAAGATGTGGCGCACGCCGACCCCGAAAAAGGTCTACGACGTGGTCATCGTCGGCGGCGGCGGGCATGGTCTGGCGACGGCTTACTACCTGGCGAAAGAGCACGGCATTACCAACGTGGCCGTGGTCGAGAAAGGCTGGTTGGGCGGCGGTAACACAGCGCGCAACACCACCATCGTGCGTTCCAACTACCTGTGGGACGAGTCGGCGCACCTGTACGAACACGCGATGAAATTGTGGGAAGGCCTGTCCCAGGACCTGAACTACAACGTGATGTTCTCCCAGCGTGGCGTCTACAACCTGTGCCACACCCTGCAGGACATCCGTGATTCCGAGCGTCGCGTCAGCGCCAACCGCCTGAATGGCGTGGATGGCGAGCTGCTGAATGCCAAGCAAGTGGCCGACGAGATTCCGTATCTGGATTGCTCGAAAAACACCCGTTACCCGGTACTCGGTGCCACCGTGCAACGTCGCGGCGGCGTGGCTCGTCACGATGCCGTGGCCTGGGGCTTTGCCCGCGCCGCCGACGCACTCGGCGTGGACCTGATCCAGCAGACCGAAGTGATCGGCTTCCGCAAGGAAAACGGCGTGTGCATCGGTGTGGAAACCAACAAGGGCTTTATCGGCGCCAAGCGCGTCGGCGTGGTGACCGCCGGTAACTCCGGGCACATGGCCTCGCTGGCGGGCTTCCGCCTGCCGATCGAATCCCACCCGCTGCAAGCGTTGGTGTCGGAGCCGATCAAACCAATTATCGACAGCGTGATCATGTCCAACGCCGTGCACGGCTACATCAGCCAGTCCGACAAGGGCGACCTGGTGATCGGCGCCGGTATCGACGGCTACAACGGCTACGGCCAGCGCGGCTCGTACCCGGTGATCGAACACACCATCCAGGCCATCGTCGAGATGTTCCCGGTGCTGTCGCGGGTGCGCATGAACCGTCAGTGGGGCGGCATCGTCGACACCACGCCGGATGCGTGCCCGATCATCTCCAAGACCCCGGTACCGAACATGTTCTTCAACTGCGGTTGGGGCACCGGTGGCTTCAAGGCCACGCCGGGCTCAGGCAACGTATTTGCCGCCAGCCTCGCGAAGGGTGAAATGCACCCATTGGCGGCGCCTTTCTCCATCGACCGTTTCCACAACGGTGCGTTGATCGACGAACACGGCGCTGCGGCCGTCGCCCACTAACAGGAGAAATTCCCTATGTTGCATATCTTCTGTCCTCACTGTGGCGAACTGCGCTCCGAAGAGGAATTCCACGCGTCCGGCCAAGCGCACATCCCGCGCCCGCTGGACCCGAATGCCTGCACCGACGAGCAGTGGGGCGACTACATGTTCTTCCGCGATAACCCCCGTGGCCTGCACCACGAACTGTGGATTCACGCCGCCGGTTGCCGCCAGTACTTCAACGCGACCCGCGACACCGTGACCTACGAAATTCTTGAAACCTACAAGATCGGTGAGAAGCCTCAGTTCACCGCCAAGGCCTCTGGAGAGAAGGTATGAGCCAGATCAATCGCCTGTCCAACGGTGGCCGGATCGACCGTAACAAAGTCCTGACCTTCAGTTTCAATGGCCAGAGCTACAAAGGCTTCGAGGGCGACACCCTGGCCGCTGCTTTGCTGGCCAACGGCGTCGATATCATCGGCCGCAGCTTCAAGTACTCGCGCCCACGGGGCATCTTTGCCGCCGGCGCCGAAGAGCCAAACGCCGTGCTGCAGATCGGCGCTACCGAAGCCACGCAAATCCCTAACGTGCGCGCCACGCAACAGGCGCTGTACCAGGGCCTGGTCGCCACCAGCACCAACGGCTGGCCGAGCGTCAACAACGACATGATGGGCATCCTCGGCAAGGTCGGCGGCAAGCTGATGCCGCCGGGCTTCTACTACAAAACCTTCATGTACCCGCAATCGTTCTGGATGACCTACGAGAAGTACATCCGCAAGGCCGCCGGCCTGGGGCGCTCGCCGACCGAGAACGATCCGGACACCTACGACAACTTCAACCGTCATTGCGACGTGCTGGTGGTCGGCGCCGGCCCTGCCGGCCTCGCCGCTGCACTGGCTGCAGCACGCAGTGGTGCGCGGGTGATCATTGCCGATGAGCAGGAAGAGTTCGGTGGTTCGCTGCTCGACTCCCGCGAAAGCCTCGACGGCAAGCCGGCCACCGAGTGGGTCGCCAGTGTCATCGCCGAACTGAAAGCCCTGCCGGACGTGGTGCTGCTGCCCCGCGCCACCGTCAACGGCTACCACGACCATAACTTCCTGACCATCCACGAGCGCCTTACCGACCACCTCGGTGACCGTGCGCCGATTGGCGTGGTGCGCCAGCGTATCCACCGTGTACGTGCCAAGCGCGTGGTGCTGGCCACCGGTGCGTGCGAGCGTCCGCTGGTGTACGGCAACAACGACGTGCCGGGCAACATGCTGGCCGGTGCGGTGTCCACCTACGTGCGCCGCTACGGCGTGGCACCGGGCAAGAAACTGGTGCTGTCGACCAACAACGACCATGCCTACCGCGTTGCATTGGACTGGCTGGATGCGGGCCTGCAAGTGGTGGCAGTGGCCGATGTGCGCCACAACCCACGCGGTGCATTGGTTGAAGAAGCCCGCGCCAAAGGTATTCGTATCCTCACCGGCAGCGCCGTGATCGAGGCCCGTGGCACCAAGCGCGTGACCGCTGCGCGTATCGCCGCGATCGACGTCAAGGCGCATAAAGTCACCAGCCCCGGCGAATGGCTGGACTGCGACCTGGTGGCCAGCTCCGGCGGCTACAGCCCGGTGGTCCACCTGGCCTCGCACCTGGGCGGCAAGCCGACCTGGCGCGAAGACATCCTCGGGTTTGTACCGGGCGAAGCCCCGCAGAAACGTGTGTGCGTCGGTGGCATCAACGGCGTCTACGGCCTTGGCGATTCCCTGGCCGATGGTTTTGAAGGCGGCGTGCGCGCCGCCAGCGACGCCGGTTTTGCCCCGGTGGAAGGTACGCTGCCAAAAGCCTTGAGCCGTCTGGAAGAGCCGACCCTGGCGCTGTTCCAGGTGCCTCACGAGAAAGCGACCGCACGGGCGCCGAAGCAATTTGTCGACCTGCAAAACGACGTCACCGCCGCCGCCATCGAACTGGCCACCCGCGAAGGTTTCGAGTCGGTGGAACACGTCAAGCGCTACACCGCGCTGGGCTTCGGCACCGACCAGGGCAAGCTCGGTAACGTCAACGGCCTGGCGATTGCCGCGCGCTCGCTGAACGTGACCATCCCGCAGATGGGCACCACCATGTTCCGCCCCAACTACACGCCGGTGACCTTCGGCGCGGTGGCGGGCCGGCACTGTGGGCACATCTTCGAGCCGGTGCGCTACACCGCCCTGCAAGCCTGGCACGTGAAAAACGGCGCCGAGTTCGAAGACGTCGGCCAATGGAAACGCCCGTGGTACTTCCCGCGCAACGGTGAAGACCTGCACGCTGCGGTGAAACGCGAATGCCTGGCCGTGCGCGACAGCGTCGGCCTGCTGGATGCGTCCACCCTCGGCAAGATCGATATCCAGGGCCCGGATGCCCGTGAGTTCCTCAACCGCATCTACACCAACGCCTGGACCAAGCTCGACGTGGGCAAGGCGCGCTACGGCCTGATGTGCAAGGAAGACGGCATGGTCTTCGACGACGGCGTTACCGCCTGCCTCGCCGACAACCACTTCCTGATGACCACCACCACCGGCGGCGCCGCCCGTGTGCTGCAGTGGCTGGAAATCTACCAACAGACCGAATGGCCGGACCTCAAGGTGTACTTCACCTCGGTCACCGACCATTGGGCGACCATGACCCTGTCCGGCCCCAACAGCCGCAAGCTGCTGGCGGAAGTCACCGACATCGACCTGGACAAGGACGGCTTCCCGTTCATGACCTGGAAAGAAGGCCTGGTGGGTGGCGTACCGGCGCGGGTGTTCCGTATCTCGTTTACCGGTGAGCTGTCGTACGAAGTCAACGTGCAGGCCGACTACGCCATGGGCGTGCTGGAACAGATCGTCGCGGCCGGCAAGAAGTACAACCTGACCCCGTACGGCACCGAAACCATGCACGTACTGCGGGCCGAGAAGGGCTTCATCATCGTCGGCCAGGACACTGACGGCTCGATGACCCCGGACGACCTGAACATGGGCTGGTGTGTCGGTCGCACCAAGCCGTTCTCGTGGATCGGCTGGCGCGGCATGAACCGGGAAGACTGTGTGCGTGAAGAGCGCAAGCAACTGGTGGGCTTGAAGCCGATCGACCCGAACGTGTGGCTGCCGGAAGGCGCGCAACTGGTGTTCGATCCGAAGCAGACGATCCCGATGAAGATGGTCGGTCACGTCACCTCCAGCTACGCGCACAACTCCCTGGGTTATTCGTTTGCCATGGGCGTGGTCAAGGGTGGCTTGAAGCGCATCGGTGAGCGGGTGTTCTCGCCCCAGGCGGATGGCAGCGTGATCGAGGCGGAGATTGTGTCTTCGGTGTTCTTTGATCCTAAGGGTGATCGGCAGAACATCTGATAGACCGCGGCGCGGCCATCGGGAGCAAGTCGAATCGTCGCACCGCCCCTCCCACATTTTGATGTGTGAATACTTTCAAATGTGGGAGGGGGCTTGCTCCCGATGAGGCCATCAGCCTCACAACAGAATTCAGGAAAGGTGCTCCATGACAGCAGCCAATGTTTACCAGCAACGCCCCACCTCCGGTGCCAAGGCCGAGTCGTCGCTGCACCATGCCGACCTCGCCAGCCTGGTCGGCAAGGGCCGCAAGAACGCCGGCGTGACCGTGCGCGAAAAGAAATTGCTTGGTCATCTCACGATCCGTGGCGACGGCCATGACGCGGCCTTCGCCGCCGGTGTGCACAAGGCCCTGGGCATCGAACTGCCTGGCGCCCTGCAGGTCATCGTCAAAGGTGAAACCAGCCTGCAATGGCTCGGCCCGGATGAGTGGTTGCTGATCGTGCCAGGCGGTGAGGAATTCGCCGCCGAACAAAACCTGCGCGCCGCCCTGGGTGACCTGCATATCCAAGTCGTCAACGTCAGCGGCGGCCAGCAAATCCTCGAACTCAGCGGCCCGAACGTGCGCGATGTGCTGATGAAGTCCACCAGCTATGACGTGCACCCCAACAACTTCCCGGTGGGCAAGGCGGTGGGCACGGTGTTCGCCAAGTCGCAGCTGGTGATTCGCCATACCGCTGAAGACACCTGGGAGCTGGTGATTCGTCGCAGCTTCTCGGATTACTGGTGGTTGTGGTTGCAGGACGCCTCGGCCGAATTTGGCCTGAGCGTTCAAGCCTGATATGACCCTGTAGGAGCGAGCTTGCTCGCGAAAAACGTCAACGATAACGCGCGCATCCTGAATGAACGCGGCGCCCTTGGATTTTTCGCGAGCAAGCTCGCTCCTACAGTAAGCAGCATCGCTGTATGAGGAGTTAACTGTAATGAGCCGCGCACCCGATACATGGATTTTGACCGCCGACTGCCCCAGCGTGCTCGGCACGGTGGACGCGGTTACCCGCTACCTGTTCGAGCAGGGCTGTTACGTCACCGAGCACCATTCGTTCGATGACCGCCTCTCGGGCCGGTTTTTTATTCGCGTGGAATTCCGTCAGCCGGATGGCTTCGACGAACAGGCGTTCCGCGACGGCCTGGCCTCGCGGGGTGAAGCCTTTGGCATGATCTTCGAGCTGACGGCGCCGAACTACCGGCCAAAAGTGGTGATCATGGTCTCCAAGGCCGATCACTGCCTCAACGACCTGCTGTACCGCCAGCGTATCGGGCAACTGTCGATGGACGTGGTCGCGGTGGTGTCCAACCATCCCGATCTCAAACCTTTGGCCGACTGGCATCAAATTCCCTACTACCATTTCCCCCTCGACCCTAACGACAAACCGTCCCAGGAGCGTCAGGTGTGGCAAGTGGTGGAAGATACCGGCGCCGAACTGGTGATCCTTGCGCGTTACATGCAAGTGCTGTCGCCGGAGCTGTGCCGCAAGCTGGACGGCAAGGCCATCAATATCCACCACTCGTTGCTGCCGGGGTTCAAGGGCGCCAAGCCGTATCACCAGGCGTACAACAAGGGGGTGAAACTGGTCGGTGCCACGGCGCATTACATCAACAACGACCTGGACGAAGGCCCGATCATCGCCCAAGGTGTGGAGGTGGTGGATCACAGTCACTATCCCGAGGATTTGATTGCGAAGGGGCGGGACATCGAAGGGTTGACCTTGGCCCGGGCCGTTGGGTATCACATTGAGCGACGGGTGTTTTTGAACGCCAATAGGACTGTGGTGCTCTGACTGCCCCCGATGAGGCCCTGACAAACAACACAAGCAACAGCATCTGTACCCGAGCACTCAACGCGCTGCCCACCCAAGAGGGCAACGCAGTTCCATAAAAACAACAGCGAGGTGAAAGCATGTCTGGTAATCGTGGTGTCGTGTATCTCGGCAACGGCCAGGTCGAAGTACAGAAAATCGACTATCCCAAAATGCAGGATCCCCGTGGCAGGAAGATTGAGCACGGCGTCATCCTGCGCGTGGTCTCCACCAACATCTGCGGCTCCGACCAACACATGGTGCGCGGCCGCACTACTGCCCAGACCGGACTGGTGCTCGGTCACGAGATCACCGGTGAAGTGATCGAGAAGGGCAGCGACGTCGAAAACCTGAAAATCGGCGACCTGGTTTCCGTACCCTTCAACGTCGCCTGCGGGCGCTGCCGCTCGTGCAAAGAGCAACACACCGGCGTGTGCCTGACCGTCAACCCTGCGCGTGCCGGTGGTGCCTACGGCTACGTCGACATGGGCGACTGGACCGGCGGCCAGGCCGAGTACGTGCTGGTGCCGTACGCCGACTTCAACCTGCTGAAACTGCCGGACCGCGACAAGGCCATGGAGAAAATCCGTGACCTGACCTGCCTCTCCGACATTCTCCCCACCGGCTACCACGGCGCCGTCACTGCCGGCGTTGGCCCTGGCAGCACCGTGTACATCGCCGGTGCCGGTCCGGTCGGCCTGGCGGCTGCCGCGTCTGCACGCCTGCTGGGTGCCGCGGTGGTGATCATCGGCGACGTCAACCCGATCCGCCTGGCCCACGCCAAGGCCCAGGGTTTTGAAATTGCCGACCTGTCCACCGACACCCCCCTGCACGAACAAATCGCCGCGCTGCTCGGCGAGCCCGAAGTGGACAGCGCCGTCGACTGCGTAGGCTTTGAAGCCCGCGGCCACGGCCACGACGGCGTCAAGGCCGAAGCCCCGGCCACAGTGCTCAACTCACTGATGGGCGTGGTGCGCGTGGCGGGCAAGATCGGTATCCCTGGCTTGTACGTCACCGAAGATCCAGGTGCTGTGGATGCCGCCGCGAAAATGGGCAGCCTGAGCATCCGCTTCGGCCTGGGCTGGGCAAAATCCCACAGCTTCCACACTGGGCAAACGCCGGTGATGAAGTACAACCGCCAACTGATGCAGGCGATCATGTGGGACCGTATCAACATTGCCGAGATCGTTGGTGTGCAGGTGATCAGCCTGGATGACGCACCGCGTGGGTACGGCGAGTTCGATGCGGGCGTGCCGAAGAAGTTTGTGATTGATCCGCATAAGTTGTTTAGTGCGGCGTAAATCCCAGGCATACGAAAACCCAAATGTGGGAGGGGGCTTGCTCCCGATAGCGTTCAGTCAGTTACCTATTTGCTGGCTGACTCAACGCCATCGGGAGCAAGCCCCCTCCCACAGTGGGTTGTGGTGTTTGGAACATCAGCGGTTGGCCAAAGCCCCCTGATAGACGGTCGGTCCCGTCGGTTGCTTGCTCACTGAGCCGCCTTTGCTCTCCGCACTCACCATCAATTCCACCGGTTTGCTGATCGAGGCCTGCTGCCTCGGGTTCAAGCCGATGATGCCCTCGCCATCCTTTGGTATCAGTCCAAGTGACACGGGCTTGCCGCCGTCGGGTATCGCCCACAGTTCCAGGCTCTGGTCCGGCGCGGGTGCGGTGATGGCGATGGGTTGCACTTCCAGGTAATCCTTGTGCGCCATGATCTGCGCCGCCGGCTGTTGGGTGGTGGTGATCAGGGTGGCGGCGGACTTGACGTTGTCCTGGGTGTAAAACGCGCCGCCGAGGCCGGCGACTATGGCCACGCACACACCGATAAACAGACGGGGGCGGCTCCAGAAGGGGGGCTTGGGCTCAATCACTTGGGGACGGGTCGCGCTCATAGGGCTGTTTCCTGGCAAGTTTTTGACGTTGTTTCATGGACTCTGACCTGGCCATTGGGTTCCTGGGGCGCCCGGAACAATGCGCCGGATACCCAGTCAAACGCCTGCTTTCACCCCCTACACCCAGAGGTTGTCTCGATGAAGATTTCACGCGGTTTCGCCTTTTCCTGCCTGATGAGCCTGGCCGCCACCCCGGTGTTTGCCGCAGGGTTCAGCCTTGGCGACGCGGCCAATGCCATTTCCGGCATGCAAGGGGGCAATAACAAGGCCGCAGCTGCTGCACCGTCGTCCGAGACGGCCGGCCTGCTCAGCGCCCTGACCTCGCAACTGAACATCACTCCCGAGCAGGCCGTCGGCGGTACCGGCGCGATGCTGGGCCTGGCCAAGAACAAACTCAGCGGCAACGACTATTCGCAGCTGGGCAACAGCGTGCCGGGCCTCGACCAACTGTCGGGTAACAATGCATTGGGCAGCCTCGGGGCCTTGAGCGGGATGCTCGGCCAGGCCGGCGGCAGCAAGACCAGCGGCCTGGACGGCCTGCTGGGTAACGTGAAGAACACCAGCGACCTGAACACCGCGTTCAGTGCGCTGGGGATGGACAGTGGCATGGTCGGCCAGTTTGCCCCGGTGATCCTGCAATACCTGGGCGGGCAGGGCGCCAACAGCTCGCTGCTGGGTAAACTGGCCCAGGCCTGGGGCACCGGTAGCTAAATACGCTCCGCGCGCAGTTGTTCGATGCGCGCATCCTTCTGCGTCCAGAGCTGGTTGACCCAGTTCTGGACGGTCTGGCGAAACGCCGGATCATTCTCGTAATCCCCCTGCCACAACGCCGGGTCCAGCTCACGGGTCTGGATGTCGATGATCACCTTGGGCACCGCGCCGCTGATCAAATCCCAGAACCCCGGAATCTTTTGCTGCGGATAGACCACGGTCACGTCGAGCACGGCGTCCAGCTGTTCGCCCATTGCCGCCAGCACAAACGCCACGCCGCCCGCCTTGGGCTTGAGCAAGTGAGTGAATGGCGAAGCCTGCTGCTTGCGCTTGGCCTCGCTGAACCGCGTGCCTTCGAGGTAATTGACCACGGTCACCGGCTGGCGCTTGAACAGCTCGCACGCCTCCTTGGTGATCTTTAAATCCTGCCCTGCCAGCTCCGGGTGTTTGGCCAGGAACGCCTTGGTGTAGCGTTTCATGAATGGGTAATCCAGTGCCCACCAGGCCAGGCCCAGGAAGGGCACCCAGATCAGTTCTTTTTTCAGGAAGAATTTGAAGAACGGTGTGCGGCGGTTGAGGGCCTGGATCAGCGCCGGGATGTCCACCCAGGATTGGTGGTTGCTGATCACCAGGTAGCTGGTGTCGCCGCGCAGCTCGTCGCCGCCGCGAATGTCCCATTGGGTGGGGATGCACAAGGCGAAAATAAGCTTGTCGATCTCGGCCCAGGTCTCGGCAATCCACATCACCGCCCATGAGGCGTAGTCCCGATAGCGCCCGGGCGCCACCAGTTTGAGCAGGGCAAACACCAGCAGCGGCCCGATCAAGACCAGGGTGTTGAGCAACAGCAGCAGTGAAACCAAACAGCCGGTGAGCAGGCGGCGCATAAGTAACTCTTGGAATCTTGTGGGCGGGCCATCATAAGCAAGCTGAGTCTAGAGGCCAAATCGCAAATGGCCGTACGAATGTTTCACAATGTGCCAGTTATGGTGGGCGTGACTAACTAAGTGCTGTCTTTGCGGTCTAGAATCCGCCTACTTCTTTCCGAGGAAATCACTTCGTGAAACTGCTTCTTGCCTCCCTCGCCCTGGTTGCCCTGCCTGTCATGGCCGCCGAGCCGACCCTTTACGGTCGCTACGAATACATCCAGTTGCCGGAGATCGGCGAAACCTTCAAGGCCAAAATGGACACCGGCGCGCTGACCGCCTCGCTGTCGGCCCGTGACATCGAGACCTTCACCCGTGACGGTGACGACTGGGTGCGCTTCCGCCTCGGCGGCAAGGACGCTACCAACAAGGTTTACGAACACAAGGTCTCGCGCATCAGCAAGATCAAGAGCCGCGCCGACGAAGACGACGAAAAAGACGAAGCCTCTGTGACCAAGCGCCCGGTGATCGACCTGGAAATGTGCCTGGGCAACGTCAAGCGTACCGTCGAGGTCAACCTCACCGACCGCAGCAGCTTCAATTACCCGTTGCTGATCGGCGCCAAGGCCTTGCGTGAATTTGGCGCAGCAGTAAACCCGGCCCGTCGCTACACTGCCGACAAACCGGACTGCTGATTTGAACCCATGCCCCACATCCTGATTGTCGAAGACGAAGCGGCGATAGCCGACACGCTGATATTCGCCCTGCAAGGCGAGGGCTTTACCACCACTTGGCTGAGCCTCGGCCAGGAGGCGTTGGCCCATCAGCGCCAGACCCCGGCCGACCTGATCATCCTCGACATCGGCCTGCCGGACATCAGCGGTTTTGAAACCTGCAAGCAATTGCGCCGTTTCAGTGAAGTGCCGGTGATGTTCCTCAGCGCGCGGGATGGCGAGATCGACCGCGTGGTGGGGCTGGAGATCGGCGCCGACGATTATGTGGTCAAGCCGTTCAGCCCACGGGAAGTGGCGGCGCGGGTGCGGGCGATCCTCAAGCGCGTCGGCCCTGGTGTGGCGCCGGCGCTGTTCCAGGTCGATCTGGAGCGCATGCAAATCAGCTATCGCGGCCAACCCCTGAGCCTGACCCGGCATGAATTCCGCCTGCTGCAAAGCCTGCTGGAGCAACCCGAGCGGGTGTTCAGCCGCGAGCAGCTGCTGGACGCGGTGGGCGTGGCGGCCGACGCCGGTTACGAGCGCAATATCGACAGCCACATCAAGAGCCTGCGCAGCAAGTTACGCAGCGTGGCCGCCGATGCCGAGCCGATCCAGACCCATCGCGGCCTCGGCTACAGCTACAGCCCGAGCAACAGCTGATGCGCCTGGGGCTGCGGATTTTCCTGGTGTATGCGCTGTTTATCGGCCTCACCGGTTACTTCGTGCTCAGCACCGTGATGAAGGAAATCCGCCCCGGCGTGCGCCAGTCCACTGAAGAAACCCTGGTGGACACCGCCAACCTGCTGGCCGAAATCCTGCGCGATGACGTGAAGCACGGCACCCTCGGCCAGAGCCACTGGCCCGAATTACTCAAGGCCTATGGCAACCGCCAGCCCGGCGCGACCATCTGGGGGCTGGCGAAAAACCAGGTCAACCACCGTATCTACGTGACCGACGCCAAAGGCACCGTGCTGCTCGACTCCACGGGCGAAGCCGTGGGCCAGGACTACTCGAAGTGGAACGACGTCTACCTGACCCTGCGCGGCGAATACGGCGCGCGCTCCACCCGTAGCGCAGCGGATGACCCCACCTCATCGGTGATGCACGTCGGCGCACCGATCCGTGATAACGGGCAGATCATCGGCGTGGTCACCGTGGCCAAGCCCAACAGCTCGTTGCAGCCGTATGTCGACCGCACTGAGCGCCGCCTGCTGTGGTACGGCGCGGGCCTGGTCATCCTCGGCCTGTTGCTCGGTGCGTTGCTGTCGTGGTGGCTGAGCGTTGCACTGCGTCGCCTGACCGCCTACGCCGAAGCCGTCAGTGAAGGCCGAAGGGCAGAGCTGCCGCATTATCGCGGCGGCGAGCTGAAGCAGCTGTCCACCGCCGTCGAGCACATGCGCACGCAACTGGAGGGCAAGGCCTACGTCGAACATTACGTGCACACCCTGACCCATGAATTGAAAAGCCCGCTGGCAGCGATTCGCGGCGCGGCCGAGCTGTTGCAGGGCGAGATGAGCCGCGAACAGCAGCAGCGCTTCGTCGGCAATATCGACAGCGAAAGCGCGCGCCTGCAGCAGTTGATCGAACGTCTGCTGAACCTGGCGCAGGTGGAGCAACGCCAGGGGTTGGAGGCGCAGGCGAGTATCCCGCTGGCGGCCTTGGTCGATGACGTACTCAACGCCCAATGTGCGCGAATCGAAGGCGCCGGGCTGCACGTCGAGCAAGGGATTGCGGCGGATGTGAAGGTGTTTGGCGAGCCCTTCCTGTTGCGCCAGGCACTGGGCAACTTGCTGGACAACGCGCTGGACTTCACACCGCCCGGTGGCGTGTTGAGATTCAGCGCACAGACGCTGCACAACGACGTGCAGGTGAGCCTGTTCAATCAGGCCGCGCCTATCCCCGACTATGCCCTGCCGCGCCTCAGCGAGCGCTTCTATTCCTTGCCGCGTCCCGTAAGCGGACGCAAGAGCACCGGCCTGGGCCTCAACTTTGTCGAGGAAGTCATGAAGCTGCACGGCGGCACCTTGCAGATCGGCAATGTGCCGGGCGGTGTGCACGTGGTGCTGCATCTCCACACAGTCTCCACATTGCCCACATAAATCCCCCACACAGGCTGTCCAGACTCTCCCCATCAAAACAGGGAGAGACCCATGAACCGCAGCCTGCTTTTCAAACTTGGCGCGATTGCGCTGCTGATCCTGCTGTTGCTGATTCCATTGCTGATGATCAACGGCATCATCAGTGACCGCCAGCAACTGCGCGACGGCGTCCTGATGGACATCGCCCGAAGTTCCAGCTACGCCCAGCGCCTCACCGGCCCGGTGATGGTGGTGCCGTATCGCAAGACCGTGCGCGAGTGGAAGCTCAATGAAAAGCTCAACAAGCGCTACGAGGTCACCCGTGAAGAGCGGGGGCGCCTGTATTTCCTGCCGGACCGTTTTGAGCTCGACGGCAAGGTGCAGACCGAACTGCGCGCACGGGGGATTTACCAGGCGCGGCTGTTCCATGCCGACAACCGTATCAGTGGGCGTTTCGAGCTGCCGGCACAGTTGGGCATCACCGAAGACTTTGCCGATTACCGCTTCGAACCGGCGTTTCTGGCGGTGGGGATAAGCGATATTCGCGGCATCGAAAATGCGCTGAAGCTGGAGCTGGGCAGCCAGCGCCTGGAGTTCGAGCCGGGCTCCCAAGTGGACTGGCTGGGGGAGGGCGTGCATGTGGCATTGCCGGAGCAGGACAGCAAGAAACCGGCTGTAGTGGACTTCGCCTTCGACCTGCGCCTGCAAGGCACCGAGCAACTGCAAGTGGTGCCGGTGGGCAAGACCAGTCAGGTGTCCCTGGCCTCCAACTGGCCGCACCCCAGTTTTATCGGCAACTTCCTGCCGGCCCAGCGCGAAGTGACTGACAACGGCTTCACGGCCAACTGGCAGACCTCATTCTTTTCCACCAACCTCGAACAGGCCCTGCAAACGTGCCTGGACGGCCAGGGCTGCAACGACTTCAACAACCGCAGCTTCGGCGTGAACTTCATCGACCCGGTGGACCAGTACCTCAAGAGCGACCGCGCGATCAAATACGCGCTGCTGTTTATCGCCCTGACCTTTGCCGGTTTCTTCCTGTTCGAAGTGCTCAAGAGCCTGGCGGTGCACCCCGTCCAGTACGCATTGGTGGGCGTTGCCTTGGCGTTCTTCTACCTGCTGTTGTTGTCGTTGTCCGAGCACCTGGGCTTTGCCTTGGCCTACCTGATTTCGGCGAGTGCCTGCGTGCTGTTGATCGGGTTCTACGTGTGCCACGTGCTGCGCAGCGTTGCCCATGGCCTGGGGTTTTCGGCGGGGCTGGCGGCGCTGTATGGCTTGCTGTACGGGCTGTTGAGTGCCGAGGACTACGCGCTGCTGATGGGCTCGCTGCTGCTGTTCGGGCTGCTGGGGACGGTGATGGTGCTGACGCGTAAGCTGGATTGGTACGGCGTGGGCAAGCGCAAGGCGGCCGAGCCGCTGCAGTTCGACCTGGAGGCGGTGCAATGATCGGGTTGCGCGAGGATCAGCAGGCGCGGGTGCTGTTGGTGGGCAAAATCAATGCGCTATTTCCAGTGTGGCGAAGTGCTGTTGTGGTGAGCGGGCTTGCCCCGCGCTGGGGCGCGAAGCGGCCCCATTCCAGGCAATGAGTTTCTCCAGATGGACCGCCATTGCAGGTTTTGGGGCGGCTTCGCCACCCAGCGCGGGGCAAGCCCGCTCACTACAACAGGCCCGCTAGGCCGGCGGCTGGGTCTGCTGCATCGAAGGCCGCTGGCTGACCTCGAGGTACCAGGCGGCAAGCTTGGGGTTATCCAAGCGCCATTGCATGTCGGGATGACGAAAGTCGAGGTAGCCCAGGGCGCAGGCCACGCTGATCGAAGCGATATCGAAGTGGCTGGTCAGTTCGGCAATGGCGTCCTGTTCCAGCTCGGCGAGGGCGCGGCGGATCTTGTTGCGCTGTTCGTCGAGCCACTGCGCCCAGTGTTTTTCCACCGGGCGCAGGGCGGTCTCGTAGCGCACCAGCACGGCGGCATCCATGATGCCGTCGGCCATCGAAGCCAGGGTCAGGCGGCGCCAGCGGGCCGAGCCATCGCGGGGGATCAGCGGGTTGCCGACGTGCTGGTGGTCGAAGTAATCGAGGATCACCCGGCTGTCGTGCAGCACGCTGCCGTCGGCCAGGCGCAGTGCCGGGATCTTGCCCACGGGGTTGTCTTGCACCAGCTGCGCATCGGGGTTGACCGGGGTCGGCATGCAGCCATGCAGGGCGACGCGGTCCTGCTGGCCGGTCTCGGCCAGCAGCACGCGGACTTTACGCACGAACGGTGACGCGGGGTTGTGGAACAAGGTCATGCTGGGCGCAGACATGGGCTTTCCTCTGTAGGAGCGAGCTTGCTCGCGAAGAACGTTAACGATAACGCAGCGCGTCTGCTTTGACGCGGTGCTCTCTGGTTTTTCGCCGGCAAGCCGGCTCCTACAGGAGGGCCCATGCGCCGATCAACGCGGGGATGCCCAACCCCACCCAACTCAACGAATCCCACAGCCCATCCCCCAGCAACGCCGCAAACAACCCGGCGGCGCTGAGCAGGCCAATCCCCAGGGGAATGCCAAATACCCTCCAGAAACTCGACTGCCTTGGCTTCATGCCTTGCCCGCCTTGCGCCGCACGATCCACAAGTAAATCCCGCTCACCAGGACGATGATGGTCAGCACATCCAGCGCCGCCCAGAGGATCTTCATCGGCATGCCGCCGTAGTCGCCGAAGTGCAGTGGTTGCGACATGCCCATGGCGTCCATGTACCACGGCCGTTCGGCGATGGCGGTGACGGCCAGGGTGCCGGCGTCGATCAGGACCGGCGTGAGCAGGTGCGAGGTCAGGTGTGTGCTGCCCTTCATGAACACTGCGTAATGGTGCTCGCTGGAAAAGCGCGTGCCGGGGAAGGCGATAAAGTCCGGCTGCATGCCGGGCGCGGCCTTGGCGGCGATGCTCAGCAGCTCGCTGGCCGGTGCGCGTTGGGTCAGGGGCGGGGCGTTTTTGTAGGGTTCGATCATTGCGCTGAGGCTGTCGGTGCGCCAGGCGGCGATGATCAAGTCGGCACAGGCGCTGATCACGCCGGTCACGCCCACCACCAGTGCCCAGGTCAGGGTGACCACGCCGATCAGGTTATGCAGGTCGAGCCAGCGCAGGCGCCTGGACTTGTCCTGGCGCACCGTGGCGAACTTCAAGCGGCGCATGAATGGCAGGTACAGCACCGTGCCCGAGACAATCGCGAGCACAAACAGAATGCCCATGAACGCCAGCAGCAACTTGCCCGGCAGGCCGGCGAACATATCCACATGCAGGCGCAGCAGGAACAGGGTGAAGCCGCCATTGGCCGAAGGCATCTCGACCGCGTCGCCGGTGCGCGCATCGAGCATGAAGGTGTGGGATGAGTTGGGTTCGGTGCCCGCTGTGGCGGCCATGATCGCGATCACGCCGTTCTTGTCGCCTTCATCCCACGCCAGGTATTGCATGGCCTCGCCCGGGCGATGGGCCTGGGCCTTGCTCACCAGTTGCTCAAGGTCGAGCTGTGGCGTATCGGCAGGCATCTGCGCCAGATCGGGCTCGTTGCCCAGCAGGTGGTCGATCTCATGGTGAAACACCAGCGGCAGGCCGGTGAGGGCGAGCAGCAGCAGGAACACCGTGCAGATCAGGCTGGTCCAGGTGTGGATGAAGGACCAGCGGCGGATGGTTTTGCTTTTCATTTTCTAGCCTTGTAGCAGCTGACGAGCGCAAGCGAGGCTGCGTTTGCGTTATGCCTGACACACCGCAAACGCAGCCTCGCCAAGGCTCGACAGCTGCTACGCATTAGCCTATTGAAGTTGTGTAGAGACTCATGCTTCAAACACGCCAAAGCCGCCCACATAAGCGGTCGATTACCACTGGTAGGTGGCGCTGGCGACGACGCTGCGCTGGTCGCCGAAGTAGCAGTAGTTGCCATCACAGGTCGACAGGTAGTCCTTGTTGAACAGGTTGGTGGCGTTCAACTTGACCGATGCACCCTTGAGGCTGTTGTCCAGGCGGCCCAGGTCGTAATGCACCGCACCGTCAAACACGGTATAGGCGTTGGCCTTTCCCAGCCAGGTGTTGGCCTGGTCGCCATAGGTGTTGCCGGTGTAACGGGCGCCAAAGCCGATGCCGAAACCGTCAAGCACACCGGTGTGCCAGGTGTAGTCGGTCCACAGCGAGGCTTGCTGGTTGGGCATCAGTGTCAGGCGGTTGCCTTTGTAGATGCCTTTCTGCACTTCGGATTTTGCCAAGGTATAGGCGGCGATGACCTTAAGGTTCTCGGTCACATCGGACACGGCTTCCAACTCCAGGCCCTTGACCTTCACTTCGCCGGTCTGGCTGTTGATCTGCTGGCCCCCAGCGCCGAGGGTGGTCACCTGCACATTCTTCTGGGTCAGGTCGTAGACCGCTGCACTGAGCAACGTATTGGAGCCGGGCGGCTGATACTTGACCCCCATTTCCCACTGCTTGCCTTCGGTGGGCTTGAACGTCTTGAGCGCGTTTGTATCGGCGTTGCTCGCCGGTTGAAACGACTCGGCGTAGGACAAGTAGGGTACGAAGCCCGAGTCGAATACATAGCTCAGCGCCGCGTTGCCGCTGAAGTGTTTGATGCGGTCAGTGTTGGTCGCATCGCTGTCGTTGAAGTAGGTGGTGCCCTGATGCACCCAATCTTCACGCCCGCCCAGGGTCAGGCGCCACTTGTCCAGGGCCATCTGGTCCTGCACGTAGAGACCGGTCTGCACGGTTTTCTGGTTGTAGTCGTAAAAAGGTCGGACATCGGTCGGGCGCAGGGTTGGCTGGGTATTGATCGGGTTGAAAATATTGGTGCCCGAGGCCGTCCCGAATATCGCGCGATAGGAGGTATCGGTGCGCTGGTGGTCCAGGCCGAGCAGCAGGGTGTGGATGACATCGCCAGTGACAAAGTCTGCCTGGAAGTTGTTATCCACTGCGAACTGGCCGATGTCCTCGTCGACGTTGGTGGTCGAGCGGCTGATATTGCCCGCTGCATCCGCGGGGGAGAACGCGTAGGAACCCACGGTCAGTTGCTGGAACGACAGATCCGACTTGGTATAGCGCAGGTTTTGCTTGAACTGCCAGGTGTCGTTGAAACGATGCTCGAAGGCATAGCCCAGCGCGTAGTAGGTGCGATCGTAGAACTCGTAGTCCGGGTCGCCCAGGTTCTTGTGGTGGGAGACCTCGCCCAGCGGCGATTTGATCTTGGTGCCCTGGATCGGCATGAACTGGCTGGTGGTCCCGGTATCGTCACGGGTGAACTGCGAGAGCAGGGTCAGCTTGGTGTCGGTATCGATGTTCCAGGTCAGGCTCGGCGCAATGTTGTAGCGCTTGTTGTCGATGTGATCGACCTGGGTGCCGGCATCGCGTACCACGCCGCTGAGGCCATAGAGGAATTGGCCTTCATCATCGATCTTGCCGGTGCTGGCGAAGTTGATCTGGCGGTAGTTGTCGCTGCCGTATTGCACTTGGATGGCGTTGCTCGACTCTGCGCTGGGGCGTCGGCTGACCATGTCCAGCAGGCCGCCCGGTGGGGTCTGGCCGTACACCGACGAGGCCGGGCCACGCAGCAGCGCGAGGCGGTCGAGGTTCCAGGTTTCCGCTTTGGGGTTGGCGTACACACCGCGCGGCAGTGGCAGACCATCGAGGAATTGGGTGGGCTCGAAGCCGCGCACGCGCATCCAGTCGTAGCGGGTGTCGCTGCCATAGCTGGCGGACACGATGCCGGGCATGTATTTGACCGCGTCGTCCAGGTTCTGCACGTTGCGATCCTGCATTTGCTCGCGGGTGGCCACGGAGATCGAACGCGGGGCCTCCACCAGGGCGGTGTCGGTCTTGGTGCCGGCGGCGGTGCGTGTGGCCAGGTAGCCTTGGACCGGGCCCCAGGCACTTTCCTGGTTGCCATCTTGCCCTGTGATGTTAGTCACCGGCAGCGCCATCACCCCCTCCGGAACCGCCACCAGCGTATACGTCCCGGCGCTGCTCTGCTCCAGCTGCAAGCCGGTGCCACGCAAGGCTTCACGCAGTGCACCCGGTGCATCGAACTGGCCCTGGACCGGGGCCGAGGTCTTGCCCGAGGCCAACGCTGGGTTGAGGGTCAGTGCCAGGCCGGCCTGGCTGGCGATCTGGTTCAGGGTGCTGGTCAAGGGCGCGGCCGGCAGGTTGTAGGCGCGCACGCTGGAGGCTTGTTCGGCGGCAATCAGCGCAGTGCTGGCCAGCGGGGCGCTGAGGGCAATGGCCACGGCTAACAGGCTGGGGCGCAACAAGGTGTCTAGCGTGCGGGACATAGGGCGGCTCCTGAATGGAAGTAATTCGCAATTGCCTATGTGCCGAGCGAGATTTCAAAAGTGATAGGGCCGGTGGAAAATATTTTTTATTTGGCCTCAGGTGTCTTGGCGACCACTGTCACCCACCACGGCGTGTGCTGTTCGATCTGCACCGGCAGGGTCGGCAGCAGCGCGTTGAGCGCCAGGGTGGTGTCGTGCAGCGGGAAGCTGCCGGTGATGCGCAGGTCGGCCACGTCTTTATCCACCCCGAGATGGCCTGTACGGTAGCGGCTGAGTTCCTGCACCACATCGCCCAGGCGGACGTTGTCGACCACCAGCATGCCGCGGGTCCAGGCATCGGTGGCGGGGGTGACGGCCAGGGCAGGGCCGAGGCCGTCGCTGCGCATCAGCACTTGCTGGCCTGCCTTGAACACCTGTTCCTGCGCCAGCGCTTCGGGCTGGGCGCCCACCGCCGATTGCAGCACGCTCAGGCGCGTGGCGTCGTCTTCGCGCTTGACGATAAACCGCGTGCCCAGCGCGCGCAGGCTGCCGTCGCGGGTTTGCACATAAAACGGGCGCGCATCGTTGTGGCCGGTTTCGACGAGGATTTCGCCTTCCTGCAACACGATCAGCCGGCGCTTCTCATCGAAGCGCACGTCGATGGCGCTGTGGGTGTTGAGGTTGATCAACGTACCGTCCGCCAGTTTCAGCGTGCGCTGCTCGCCGGTGGCGGTGCGCTGGTCGGCCAGCCAATAGTGGATCGGCACGTAGCGCTCGCCGGCAAACAACGCCAGGCCGCACACCAGCGCAATGCTCGCCAGGCCGCTGCCGAGCTTGCGCACGCGCTGGCGAATGCCCTCGCGCGACTGTAACAACGCCGCCCGCGCCGGGCCCGAGGCCACGCTGAAACGCTGGTCGAGCATGCCCAGTTGGCGCCAGGCACGGGCGTGCTCTTCATCGCTGGCCAGCCATTTGCTGAATTCTTCGCGCTCCACCGCGCTTCCATCACCCGAATCGAGGGACAACTGCCAGGCAATCGCCGCATCCAGGACACGGGCCGACACGGGCTTGGAGCTGATCACGTTCACAGCGGCTCGCCATACAGGGCGATGTAGCACTGGCGAATGCCCTGGGCCAGGTACTGGCGCACACGCGGCACCGACACGCCCAGGCGCTGGGCGATTTCGGCGTGGCCCAGCCCGTCGAGGCGGTTATAGAGGAAGGCGGCGCGGGCCTTGCTCGACAGCTTGCCGAGCAGGCGGTCGATGGCCTTGAGGTCTTCGAGGATCAGTTGCTGTTCTTCCGGCGACGGGTGTTCGCTTTCCGGGATCAGCATCAGTTCGCTGAGGTAGGCCTGTTCGAGGGCCGCGCGGCGGAAGTAGTCGAACAGCAAGCCCTTGGCGATGGCCACCAGAAACGCCCGTGGCTCGCGGGGCTCGCGCAACTCGTCACGGCCGAGCAGGCGCATGAAGGTGTCCTGGCTCAGGTCTTCGGCACGGCTCGGGCAGGCCACATTGCGCCGCAGCCAGGCCAGCAGCCAGCCACGATGGTCGCGGTACAACGCGCCAACAAGCTCACTGTGTGGGTTCTGGACCGACGACAAGGCATCACCGAATAAACAAGAGGTTTAAACTAACGAGAATTATTCGCGATTGTGTCAGAGGCGTGGGGCGGGCGCAATTGGCGTCTGTCGGGAGATCACATTAAAACGATGGCGCGTGTTTACGCCGTTTCCATTGGCTCAAGCGCTCTTGCAGCGCCTGAGGCGTATCGATCTGCTGCTGACGCGCGCGGCTGAACAGGATCAGCATCAGCTCCGCCGTGGCCAGGGCGTCGGCGCTGGCGTGATGGCGTTCGCCCACGTGCAGGTTGAAGTGGTTGACCCAGTCGTCCAACCCGGCTTCGCGGATATGCGCCTCGGGGCACAACAGCGGGGCGATGTCGGCCACATCGAGGAAAGTGTGGGCCAGTCGATACCCCAGGCTGTCCTTGAGCGCGCGGCCCAGCATGTGTTGATCGAATGGGGCGTGGAAGGCGAGCAGCGGGCTGTCGCCGACGAACTCCATGAAGTCCAGCAGGGCCTCGGCCGGGTCGCTGCCCGCCGCGATGGCGCTGGGGCCGAGGCCGTGGATCAGCACACTGGGGCTGAGTTTGGTGTCGGCGCGGTGCAGGGTGCGCTCGAATAGTTGGGAAAAATCCACCGCGCCGTCCTCGATCACCACCGCGCCGATGGACAGCACCTGGTCACGGTTGAGATTCAGGCCGCTGGTCTCCAGGTCCACCACTACCCAGCGTTGGCTGCGCAACGTGCTGTCGCCCAACACCGCGGGCTTGGAGAGTTGTTCCAGGCGCTGTTGTTGCGCGGTATCCAGTCTGGGCTTGGCTGTGCGCAGCCAGTCAAACAAGCTCACAGCTGATACCGCAAGGTCAGGCTGCTTTGCAGGCGCTGGGCCTGGCGCAGGGATTCGCGCAGGATGCGGCGGTCCAGGTGGTTGAGGCTGTCGGGGTCGACGCGGTTGGAGTAAGGCTGGTTCTCGCGGGTCTGCAACTGATGCTGTTGCATGCGGGTTTGCTGGATAAAGTGATAGGCCTCTTCATAGGCGGCGCCGTCCAGGGGCTCGATCACTTCCTTGACCACCAGTTGGCGCAGGCGCTCCAGGGTGTTATTGGCATGGATGCCGTTGGCCAGGGCCAACAGGCGTGCGCCGTCGACAAAGGGGGTAAGCCCCTGCACCTTGAGGTCGAGGGTGGCCTTTTCCCCGCCTTTACGCGTCAGCACAAAATCGCGAAAGCGTCCTACGGGCGGGCGCTGGCGCAAGGCGTTCTCGGCCAGCATGCGCTGGAACAGCCGGTTATCCCCGACCTGGTCGAGAATGCCCTGGCGCAGTTGCTCGCAGCCGCGCTCATCGCCCCACACCACGCGCAGGTCAAAATAGATACTCGAGCCCAGCAGGTTTTCCGGCGTCGCCTCGCGAATAAACGCCGCAAACCGCCGCGCCCATTCCGCCCGCGAGAGGCACAGCTCGGGATTACCGGCCATGATGTTGCCCTTGCACAGGCTGAACCCGCACAGTGCCAGGCTCTGGTTGATCTGCTGCGCCAGGGGCAGCAGCCGCCCGCGAATCTCGGCGGCCTCCACGGCGTCCCTGGCCTCGAACAGGATGCCGTTGTCCTGGTCGGTGTACAGCGTCTGCTCGCGCCGGCCTTCGCTGCCGAAACACAGCCAACTGAACGGTACGCCGGGATCGCCTTTTTCGGCCAGGGTCAACTCGATCACCCGGCACACGGTGTGATCGTTGAGCAGGGTAATGATGTGGGTGATCTGGGTAGACGACGCCCCATGGGCGAGCATGCGCTCCACCAGTTGGCCGATCTCGCCGCGCAGCGCTACCAGGTTCTCCACCCGTGGCGCATTGCGGATGGTGCGGGCCAGGTGCACCAGGTCGACCCGTTGCAGGGAAAACAGGTCGCGCTCGGACACCACCCCGCACAGGCGCTGGTCCTTGACCAGGCAGACGTGGGCGATATGCCGCTCGGTCATGGCGATGGCCGCGTCGAAGGCGCTGTGGTCCGGCGTTAAAAAGAACGGCGCCTGGGTCATATGGCCTTCAATGCCCTGGCTGAAGTCGCCGGTACCGTCGGCCACCACTTGGCGCAGGTCGCGCAGGGTGAAAATGCCCAGGGGCGCCTTGTGTTCATCGACAATCACAATGCTGCCCACCTGCTGCTCATGCATCAGCGTTACCGCTTCGCGCAACGGTGTCTGCGGGCTGCAGGTGACCGGATGGCGCATGGCCAATTCGCCCAGGCGGGTATTCAGGGAATATTGGGTACCGAGGGTTTCCACGGCTTTTTGCTGCACTTGCTGGTTGACCTGGTCGAGCAGGCTGCTGACACCGCGCAGGGCGAAGTCGCGGAACGGGCTGGACAGCGCGAACAGCTTGATAAAGGCCGGTTTGTTCAGTTGCAGGCAGAAGGTGTCTTCAGCGGCCTTGTGTTCGGTGCGGGTGGCGCGCTCACCCAACAGCGCCGCGAGGGGGAAACACTCGCCGGTGGTGATTTCGAAGGTGGCTTGCGTGGCGTCCGGCCGTTCACCCACGACGCGGCCCTGCTTGACGATGTAGAAGTGTTCCACCGGCCCGCCCGACGGCTTGAGGATGCTCTCGCCGGGGCCGAAGAAGCGCAGTTGGCACTGTTCCACCAGAAACGCCAGGTGCGCGTTTTCCATCTGGTTGAACGGTGGGAAGCGTTGCAGGAACTGCAGGGTGCCGTGGATGTTCTGCAATACAGCAGTTTTTCCCGCCTGGGCGAAGGCATCAGCTTTACTCATAACCATGACCGCAATTTTTTTGTCGTTATCGTCCTGCATGGTCGACTCCTGAGCGGCGGGTGCCCATTGGACGTAAGTCTAGGTCGATGAAAACGCCGCAGAACTAGGGAAAAACCTTACACGACTATCGTCCAAACCCCGTAGAACACCCACTAGGCAAACTTTCCGACGAAGTGCACATTGAACGCCCTTCCGCAGATGTCTGACGAGTGTGCTGGAAGATTGTCGAAAACCGCTGAGAAACGTATGTCCGACCACGATATTTTGAGTGATGCCGAGCGCGAGGCGCTGAGCGCCGTGATGCTGGAGCCTGATTTACCGCCACAACGCGTGTTGATTGTTGATGACGACAAGGACGCGCGTGAACTGTTGGCGGAGATCCTGGGCTTGGACGGTATTCGCTGCATGACGGCCGACAGTGGCGAGGCCGCGTGGGATTTATTGAAGTCCAGCAGTTCCATCGGCTTGCTGATCACCGATCTGCGCATGAAACCCAGCAATGGTCTGGAGTTGATCAAGCAAGTGCGCGAATCCACCCGCGCGGCGTTGCCGATCATCATCATGTCGGGGGATGCCGAAGCGCCGGATGTGATTGATGCGATGCATTTGAGCGTGGTGGATTTTTTGCTCAAGCCGATCGACAGCGTGAAGTTGGCGAAGCTGGTAAAGCGCGAGTTGGGGATGGCTTCCTGATTTTTGCAGTGTCTGTACGGGCCTCATCGGGAGCAAGCCCTCTCCCACAGTTGACCGGGTACATCCACACCACAGCCCCAAAGAAAAAGCCCTGATCTCACGATCAGGGCTTTTTCATTTACAGGCCGTTTTTAGCCTTGAACTCCCGACGCCTGCGGTGCAACACCGGCTCGGTATAGCCATTGGGCTGTTTGGTCCCTTCAATCACCAACTCCACCGCTGCCTGGAACGCGATATTGCTGTCGAAATCCGGCGCCAGCGGACGGTACAGCGCATCCCCGGCATTCTGGCGGTCCACCACCGGCGCCATGCGCTTGAGGCTTTCCATCACCTGGGCTTCGTTGACGATGCCGTGGCGCAGCCAGTTGGCAATGTGCTGGCTGGAGATGCGCAGGGTGGCGCGGTCTTCCATCAGGCCGACGTCGTTGATGTCCGGCACTTTCGAGCAGCCCACGCCCTGGTCGATCCAGCGGACCACATAGCCGAGGATGCCCTGGGCGTTGTTGTCCAGTTCGTTGCGGATTTCTTCGTCGGACCAATCGGTATTGCTGGCCAGGGGAATGGTGAGGATGTCGTCCACCGACGCGCGTTCGCGCTTGGCCAGTTCGGCCTGGCGTGCGAACACGTCGACCTTGTGGTAGTGCAGCGCGTGCAGTGCGGCGGCCGTCGGCGATGGCACCCAGGCGGTGTTGGCGCCGGCCAGTGGGTGGGCGATTTTCTGTTCGAGCATCGCCGCCATCAGGTCGGGCATCGCCCACATGCCTTTACCGATCTGCGCACGGCCTTGCAGGCCGGTGCTCAAGCCGATATCGACGTTCCAGTTCTCGTAGGCGCCGATCCATTTTTCCGCCTTCATCGCCGCCTTACGCACCATCGCACCGGCTTCCATGGAGGTGTGGATCTCGTCGCCGGTGCGGTCGAGGAAGCCGGTGTTGATAAACACCACGCGCTCGCTGGCGGCCTTGATGCAGGCCTTGAGGTTGACCGTGGTGCGGCGCTCCTCGTCCATGATCCCGACCTTGAGGGTGTTGCGCGGCAGGTTCAGCACGTCTTCGATGCGGCCGAACAGCTCGTTGGTGAACGCGGCTTCTTCAGGGCCGTGCATCTTCGGCTTCACGATGTAGACCGAACCGGTGCGGCTGTTCTTGCGCGTGTTGTTGCCGTTGAGGCTGTGGACCGCCGCCAGGCTGGTGAGCAGGCCGTCGAGGATGCCTTCCGGTACTTCGTTGCCGTGTTTGTCGAGGATCGCGTCGATGGTCATCAGGTGGCCAACGTTGCGCACGAACAGCAGCGAACGGCCGTGCAGCGTCACGTCCTGGCCGTCGACGCCAGTGTAGACGCGGTCGGCATTCATGGTGCGGGTGAAGGTCTTGCCGCCCTTGGCCACTTCTTCGGCGAGGTCGCCCTTCATCAGGCCGAGCCAGTTGCGGTAGATCACCACCTTGTCATCGGCATCGACGGCGGCGACGGAGTCTTCGCAGTCCATGATGGTGGTGAGTGCGGCTTCCATCAGCACGTCTTTGACACCGGCGGCATCGGTCTGGCCAACCGGGGTGCTGGCGTCGATCTGGATTTCGAAGTGCAGGCCGTTGTGTTTCAGCAGGATCGCGATCGGCTCGGCCGCAGGGCCCTGGAAACCAATCAACTGGGCGTCGTCACGCAGGCCGCTGTTGCTGCCGCCCTTGAGGCTGACGATCAGCTTGCCGTCGACGATCTTGTAGCCGGTGGAATCGACGTGGCTGCCGGCGCTCAGCGGCGCGGCTTCGTCGAGGAAGGCGCGGGCGAAGGCAATCACCTTGTCGCCACGCACTTTGTTGTAGCCCTTGCCCTTTTCGGCGCCGTCGGCTTCGCTGATGGCGTCGGTGCCATACAGGGCGTCGTACAGCGAGCCCCAACGGGCATTGGACGCGTTGAGGGCGAAGCGGGCGTTCATCACCGGCACCACCAGCTGCGGGCCGGCCATGCGGGCGATCTCGTCATCGACGTTTTGGGTCGAGGCCTGGAAGTCTGCGGCTTCTGGCAGCAGGTATCCGATGTCTTGCAGGAAGGCTTTGTAGGCCACCGGGTCGTGGGCCTGGCCGGCGTGAGTCTGGTGCCAGGTATCGATCCGCGCCTGGAAATCGTCGCGTTTGGCGAGCAGGGCTTTGTTCTTCGGTGCCAGGTCGTGGATGACCTTGTCGGCACCGGCCCAGAACTGGTCGGCAGTGATGCCGGTACCGGGAATGGCTTCGTTGTTCACGAAGTCGAACAGGACTTTGGCGACCTGCAGGCCACCGACTTGAACGTGTTCAGTCATTGCTTGCCTCACTCTGCGGAGCTAATGCGCTGTTTCGGATTTTCATTATGTAGTGCACGGGAGGGCATACTACATGATGACTTGCGGTTGTGAAAATTAGACTAAATACGTCGTTTAGCGACCCACTTTGGTCGTACGGTCACAGCGGAGAACCGGATGTTCTCAAAAAACTATTGGATTGTTCCAGATAAAAATAAAAATGGTACACGATTTGTTTTCACGGGCCCCCGGGTCCACCTTGTAGATTGAATTCAGAGGGCTTCGCCATGGACCATCTTGTACTCACTATTATCGCCGCCGACAAACCCGGCCTGGTGGAACGCATCGCGCAGAACATTGCGGCCCACGGCGGCAATTGGCTGGAAAGCCGAATGGCGCATATGGCCGGGCAGTTCGCCGGGATCCTGCGGGTCAGCGTGCCTGCCGAGAGTCGTCAGGCCTTGGTGGGGGCTTTGGAGGATTTATCCACACACGGTATTCGCGTGCTGGTGGGCGAGGGCAGCAGTGGCCAGGCATCGGCGTCCAAGTCGATTGTGATGACGCTGCTGGGCAACGACCGTTCGGGCATCGTGCGCGAGATCACGGCGCTGTTGAGCAAACAGGGTGTCAACCTGGAGCGCTTGAGCACCGATGTACGCCCGGCACCGATGAGCGGTGATCCGCTGTTCAGCGCCGAGGCGTTGTTGCAGGTGCCATCGAGCTTGTCCTTGGAGGCGTTGCAGGAATCCCTGGAAACCCTGGCGGATGATCTGATGGTGGAACTGCACAGCGAGGAATAACCACCCTCAAGGTTATGCATGGAAATCTTGCATGGACCTGTGGATAACCTGTAGAGACCCGGCGCCAGGCCACGTCCACCGGGCTTCTCCGCCAGCTGAGCAAAAAACGAGCAGTTTCAAGGGCTTGTGCACAAATGACGGGGACCAGGTTGTGGGTAACCTTGGGGTGGATCTCTGCAAGCCAGGCCGGCTGGGGCTTGCAGAGGTTTGTACGTTATTTGATCAGCGTTTGCGCACGCTCAACCAGGCATCGACGCTGTAGACCACCAGCCCGGCCCAGATAAAGGCAAAGGCGATCAGCGTGCTCGCTGCCAGGTGCTCACCGAACAGCAGCACCGCTTCCAGCAACACCAGGGTCGGTGCCACATACTGTAAAAAGCCCAAGGCGGTGTAAGGCAAATGCCGTGCTGCGGCGTTGAAGCACACCAACGGGATCAACGTCACCGGACCGGCCGCCACCAGCCACCAGGCTTCGGATGTGCTCCAGAACGCCAGTTGCGCACTGTGGGCCGACGGGTTGAACAACAACCAGGCCACCGCAATCGGCACCAGCATCCAGGTCTCCACCACCAGCCCCGGCAGCGCCTTGACCGGCGCCTGCTTGCGGATCAGGCCGTAGAAACCGAAGGTCAGCGCCAGTACCAACGATACCCACGGCAAGCTGCCCACCTGCCAGACCTGTTGCGCCACACCCACTGCGGCCAGCCCCACGGCCACCCATTGCAGGCGACGCAGGCGCTCGCCGAGCAACAGCATGCCCAGCAGCACATTCACCAGTGGGTTGATGTAGTAACCCAGGCTGGCTTCAAGCATTCGCCCGCTGTTCACCGACCACACATAGGTCAGCCAGTTACCGGCGATCAACGAACCGCTGAGGGCCAGGATTGCCAGGCGCTGGGGGTTGTCGCGCAGTTCGCGAAACCAGCCGGGGTGCTTCCACACCATCAGCAGCAAACCACCGAACAGCGCCGACCACAGCACCCGGTGCACGATGATTTCGGCGGCGGGCACACTGGCGATGGCTTTGAAGTAGAGCGGGAACAGACCCCAGATGACATAGGCGCTCAGGCCCAGGATGTACCCCTTGCGGGGGTTGGCGGCTTGCATGCGTAATCCTTGCTTAGGCAGCTAACAAAGCGCGATTGTAAGGATATTTGTCAACCAATGGGATTACCCTTCTGTAGGAGCGAGCTTGCTCGCGAAGATCGTTAACGATAACGCGGGCATCCTGACTGCACGCGGCGCCCTCAGGGTTTTCGCGAGCAAGCTCGCTCCTACAGGAGCGAGCGGCGATTTCAGAAGAGTTTGAGGGGTTCTTCGTTGAGCGCTGAGAGTTGCTCGCGCAGCGCCAGCACCTGGTCGCCCCAATACCGCTCGCTGCCGAACCACGGGAAGCTGTGGGGGAACGCCGGGTCATCCCAGCGCCGTGCCAGCCACGCGCTGTAGTGCATCAGGCGCAACGCGCGCAGCGGCTCGATCAGCGCCAGTTCACGCGGGTCGAAGTCGTGGAATTCCTGGTAGCCGTCCATCAGTTCCGACAGCTGGCCCAGGCATTCCTGGCGATCACCGGCGAGCATCATCCATAAGTCCTGCACCGCCGGGCCCATGCGGCAGTCGTCGAGGTCGACGATGTGGAACATCTCATCGCGGCACATCATGTTGCCGGGGTGGCAATCGCCGTGCATGCGGATGTTCTTGTGCGGCGTGGCTTTGTACACCTCTTCCACGCGCTTGAGCAGGTCGCGGGCCACGGACTCGTAGGCTGGCAGCAGGCTCTTGGGAATGAAATTGCCTTCGAGCAGGGTAGTGAGGGAGTCGTGGCCGAAGTTCTTCACACCCAAGGCTTCGCGGTGTTCGAACGGGCGGGTAGACCCCACGGCGTGCAAACGGCCGAGTAGCTGACCCAGACGATACAGCTGGTCAAGGTTGCCCGGCTCCGGCGCACGGCCGCCACGGCGGGGGAACAGGGTGAAGCGGAAACCTTCGTGTTCGAACAGGCTTTTGCCGTTATGAATCATCGGCGCGACGACCGGCACTTCGCATTCGGCCAGTTCGAAGGTGAAGCGGTGTTCTTCAAGGATCGCGTCGTTGGTCCAGCGCTGGGGGCGATAGAACTTGGCGATCAGCGGCTCGGAGTCTTCGATGCCCACCTGATACACGCGGTTTTCGTAGCTGTTGAGCGCCAGGACGCGAGCATCGCTGAGGAAACCGATGCTTTCGACGGCATCGAGCACCAGATCAGGGGTGAGGGTTTCAAACGGATGGGCCATGGGAACTCCTGCGGGCAGCAGGGCGCCGCTTCCGGCCGAGTATGGTACCGCTGTAGGAGCGAGCTTGCTCGCGAAAAACCTGAGCGCGCAGTGGAGTGTCAGGTTCCGCTGCGTTATCGCTGACGATCTTCGCGGGCAAGCCCGCTCCTACAGTGGGGCGGTCTATCAGGCACCGACAATCCCGCCATCATCCCGCCGAATCGCCATCACCGAGGAGCGCGGCTTGCCATTCGGCAGATGCTCCGGCCAGGTCGAACCCCCGGTTTCACCCGGGTGCTGGATCCCCACAAACAGGGTTTTCTGATCCGGCGAAAAGCTGATCCCCGTCACTTCACAGGCCACCGGCCCAACCATGAAGCGGCGGATTTCGCCGGTCGCCGGGTCGGCGCAGAGCATCTGGTTGTTGCCCATGCCGGCGAAGTCGCCCGCGTTGCTGTAGTCGCCGTCGGTGAGGATCCACAGGCGCCCGGCCTTGTCGAAACCCAGGCCATCGGGGCTGTTGAACATGTTCTGCGGGTTGATGTTGGACGATCCGCCCTTGGGCTTGCCGGCGTGCACGCCAGGGTTGCCGGCCACCACAAACAGGTCCCAGCTGAAGTCCGCGGCGCCATGGTCATCGGCGTTGGCCTTCCAGCGCAGGATCTGGCCGTAGACGTTTTTCTCACGCGGGTTGGGCCCGCCCACCGGTTGGCCGTCTTCGCCGCGCTTGGCGTTGTTGGTCAGGGTGCAGTAGACCTGGCCGTCGGTGGGGCTGACCACGATCCATTCCGGGCGGTCCATGCGCGTGGCTTTGACCACACTGGCGGCCAGGCGCGCGTGGATCAGCACTTCGGCCTGGCTGGCGAAGCCGGTGCTGGCGTCGATGCCGTTTTTGCCATGGGTCAGCTCGACCCATTGCCCTTTGCCCTTCGGATGATCGGCGTTGCCATCGCCCGCATCGAAGATAGCCACGTACAAGGTGCCGTGGTCGAGCAGGTCTTTGTTGGCCTTGGGGCTCTTGTGGTTGATCTTGTCGCGGCTGACGAACTTGTAGATGAACTCGCCGCGCTCGTCGTCGCCCATGTACACCACGGCGCGGCCGTCACGGGTTTGCGCCAGGGCGGCGTTCTCGTGCTTGAAGCGGCCCAGGGCGGTGCGTTTTGCCGGGGTGGATTGCGGGTCGAACGGGTCGATTTCCACGACCCAGCCGTGGCGGTTGAGTTCATTGGGGTTCTTGGCCAGGTCGAAGCGCGGGTCGTGCAGGTGCCAGTTGATCTCTTTGCTGGCGGCCACCACGCCGTAGCGTTTCTGCCCGGCATCGAACGCTTGCTGGGGGTTGCTGCTGCCAAAGCAGTCGGTGAAGTTCTCTTCGCAGGTCAGGTAAGTGCCCCATGGGGTCTGGCCGTTGGCGCAGTTCTGGAAGGTGCCGAGGGCTTTTTTGCCGGACTTGTCGGCGCTGGTTTTCAACCATTCGTGGCCGGCGGCGGGGCCGCTCAGGCGGATCGGCGAGTTGCCGTGGATGCGCCGGTTGTAGCGCGAGTCCTGGACGAACTGCCAGGTATCGCCCTTGCGCCGCACTTCGATCACCGACACACCTTCACTGGCCTGGGCCTTGTGCACGTCTTCGGCCGATTGCGGCGCGCCGCCGTGGGCGAAGAGGTAGCGGTAGTTGGTGTATTCGTTGTTGATTGCCATCAGCGCGCGGTTGTCGTCGCCGGGGAAGGCGAACAGGCTCATGCCGTCGTTGTTGTCGCCGAACTGTTGTTCCTGGGCTTTGGCGGTGCCGTTGCCGGACGGGTCGAAGGCCGGCGCGCTCTTGTGCAGCGGCTGGCCCCAGCTGATCAGCACCGAAGCGCTGTAGCCCGGCGGCAGGGTGATGGTGTCGCTGGTGGCCGCAGCGATGCTGGTAAAGCCCAGCAGCGGGCTGGCGGAGGCGGCGTTGACGGCCAGGGCGCTGCGGCTCAGCAGGTTGCCACCGAGGAACATCGCCGCACCGCACAGGGCGCCGGCACCGATGAAGCGGCGGCGGGTAAGGCCGACCATCTGTTCGAGGTCGGTGGCTTGGTTTTCTTCTAATAGGTTCATGTCAGGCTCCCTGCGGTTTTTGCAGACACCATAAGGAGCGGGCGTGACGAAATTGTTGCAGTTTGAAGAGCTACTCGGCTCAGACCGGCGTGCCGAGCAGCACATTGCTGGCGGCAAACTGCACTTGGAGCGTCCTGCCAGCGGCGGCGCCCAGGGCCTCGAGCGCGGCGGGCTGCGCCAAGGCGCATAAAACCTGGCCATTGGGCAGGGCGATGCGCACTTCGCTGGGGCCGTCCTCGGCGGCGAGAATCGCGTCTACGGTCCCGCTCATGCAATTGTGTCCAGGTGTTGCAGGTTTGTCGGGCGCCAGCAATTCCAGCCAGCCGGCCTTGATCAGCGCAACGACTTCCACGCCGACTTCCAGCTCCAGCCGTTGCGTACTGTCATGGGTGATTTGCGCCGCCAGGGTCAGCCCTCCGGCGAGCTGCAAGTGAATCAGGTCGTTGCGGCCACGCTGTTCAATCGCAATGACCTGACCATGCAACTGGTTACGGGCGCTGGTGCGCAGCATCAAGCGGCCGAGCAGGTTGAAGTCGCTGGCGGCCTCGTCCGAGCCGAGCACTTCGGCCTGCAACACTTGCAGGCGCTGGTAGAGGCGCAACACCCGTTCACCCTCGGCCGTGAGTTTGGCGCCGCCGCCGCCCTTGCCGCCGACACTGCGTTCGACCAAGGGTTTTTGCGCCAGGTTGTTCAGCTCGTCGATGGCGTCCCAGGCGGCCTTGTAGCTCAAGCCCGCACTTTTGGCTGCGCGGGTGATGGAGCCCTGCTCGGCGATATGCCCCAGCAGGGCGATACGCTGGGGGCGGCGGACAATATGTTGGCTGAGCAGCGTCGGTAGGGACATGGGCATTCGCTGTGGTGGGATGAGCGGACGTTGCGGCCGCGAGGCATGAGAGTCAAGTGCCAGGCTTTGGCGTGCGGGCCAGGCAGTACACGTCTACCTGTCGCGCGCCGGCGTTGATCAATAACCGCGCCAGGCTGTGGGCGGTGGCGCCGGTGGTGAGCACGTCGTCCACCAGTGCCAGGTGGCGGCCGCGCACCTCGGCACCCGGGGCCAGGGCGAAGGCGTTGAGCAGGTTGCGCTTGCGCGTCTTGGCGTCGAGGGCTTGCTGCGCGACGGTTTCATAAGGGCGTAGCAATAGATGTTCATCGTGGGGAAGGTCGAGGTCGACGCTGAGCCAGCGCGCCAGCATCAGCGCCTGATTATAGCCCCGTTCACGCAGGCGCCTGCGGGCCATGGGCACTGGCAGCAGCATGTCCGGGCGGGTGAGTGAGTGGTTGTCGAAGCGATGTTGCAAGTAGTGCCCCAGCAAGCGCCCCAGCATATGCCCGAGGGGCCAGCGTGCCTGGTGCTTGAAGCGACTGATCAGGGTGTCCACCGGAAAGCTGTAGGTCCAGGGGGCGATCACGTGTTTAAAGGCGGGCGGTTGTCTCAGGCACTGGCCGCAGACCAGGCCGTCCATCGCCAAAGGCAGGGCGCAGATTTCGCAATGCTCCATCAGCCAGGGCAGCTCGGTTTCGCAGACGTTGCAGACACAGTCGGCGGTTTCAGTCGTCTCGTCGCAGATTAAACATGTCTGTATGTTTTTTGACCAGATGTAAACTTCGTGTTTGTAGCTTGGTTGACAGTGCATGAATCTTCCTTAAATATGCCGAGCATCCGTGTCGTGTCTGTGGGTATTGCCCCTTCCCGCAGCGCTTGCCAAAGCATAATCAAGGAATCGCCCATGAGCGCCAGCACCACCGCCACCTTGCGTCACGATTGGTCCTTAGCCGAAGTCAAAGCGTTGTTCGTGCAGCCGTTCAATGACCTGTTGTTCCAGGCGCAGACCGTGCACCGCGCGCATTTCGATGCCAACCGTGTACAGGTGTCGACCCTGCTGTCGATCAAGACCGGTGCCTGCCCGGAAGATTGCAAATATTGTCCGCAGTCGGGCCACTACAACACGGGCCTGGAAAAAGAAAAGCTGATGGAGGTGCAGAAGGTCCTCGAAGAGGCCGCTCGCGCCAAGGCCATCGGTTCGACCCGTTTCTGCATGGGCGCCGCCTGGAAACACCCGTCGGCCAAAGACATGCCTTATGTGCTGCAGATGGTCAAAGGCGTGAAGGCCATGGGCCTGGAAACCTGCATGACCCTCGGCCGTCTCGACCAGGACCAGACGGCAGCCCTGGCCCAGGCCGGCCTGGATTACTACAACCACAACCTGGATACGTCGCCGGAGTTCTACGGCAGTATCATCACCACCCGTACCTACAGCGAGCGCCTGCAAACCCTGGCCTATGTGCGTGAGTCGGGGATGAAGATCTGCTCCGGCGGCATCCTTGGCATGGGCGAGTCCCTTGATGACCGCGCCAACCTGCTGATCCAGTTGGCCAACCTGCCGGAGCATCCGGAGTCGGTGCCGATCAACATGCTGGTGAAAGTCGCCGGCACACCGTTGGAAAATGCCGAGGACATCGACCCGTTCGATTTCATCCGCATGCTGGCCGTGGCGCGCATCCTGATGCCGCAATCCCATGTGCGCCTGTCGGCGGGGCGCGAAGCGATGAACGAGCAGATGCAGGCCCTGGCGTTCTTTGCCGGTGCCAACTCGATCTTCTACGGCGACAAACTGCTGACCACCGCCAACCCTCAGGCCGACAAGGACATGCAACTGTTCTCGCGCCTGGGCATCCTGCCGGAAGCCCGTGAAGAGCATGCGGATGAAGTGCACCAGGCGGCCATCGAACAGGCGTTGGTGGAGCAGAAGAGCAGCGAGCAGTTCTATAACGCCGTTGTTTGATTCCCATATGTTTTGACCGAGTTGCACCTGCCACCCCGAGGCCTGCATGTCTTTTGATCTCTCCGCGCGCCTCGCTGCCCGCCGTGCCGAACACCTTTACCGTCAACGCCCGCTGCTCCAGAGCCCCCAAGGCCCGGCGGTGGTGGTTGACGGTCAACCCCTCCTGGCATTCTGCAATAACGATTACCTGGGCCTGGCCAATCACCCGCAAGTGATCGAGGCCTGGCGCGCCGGGGCGTCCCATTGGGGCGTGGGCGGCGGTGCCTCGCACTTGGTGGTGGGCCATTCCACGCCGCACCATGAACTGGAGGAGGCGCTGGCCGATCTCACTGGCCGCCCGCGTGCGCTGCTGTTTACCACCGGCTACATGGCCAACCTCGGTGCGGTCACGGCGTTGGTGGGGCAGGGCGATACGGTGCTGGAAGACCGTCTCAACCATGCCTCGCTGCTGGATGCCGGCTTGCTGTCCGGTGCGCGCTTCAATCGCTACCTGCACAACGATGCGATCAGCCTGGCCAAGCGCCTGGAGAAAGCCACCGGTAATACGCTGGTGGTCACCGATGGTGTGTTCAGCATGGACGGCGACCTGGCCGACCTGCCGGCACTGGCCCGTGCAGCCAGGGCCAAAGGCGCCTGGTTGATGGTGGATGATGCCCATGGCTTTGGTCCGCTCGGCGCTAATGGCGGCGGGATCGTCGAGCATTTCGGCTTGAGCCAGGACGACGTGCCGGTATTGGTCGGCACCCTGGGCAAAGCGTTCGGCACGGCGGGCGCGTTTGTCGCGGGCAGTGAGGACCTGATCGAAAGCCTGATCCAGTTTGCCCGGCCGTATATCTACACCACCAGCCAACCGCCGGCGCTGGCCTGCGCCACCCTGAAAAGCCTGGAGCTGCTACGCACCGAACATTGGCGGCGCGAGCACCTCGACCGCCTGATTCGTCAGTTTCGCCAGGGCGCCGAGCAGCTTGGCCTGGACTTGATGGACAGCTTTACACCGATCCAGCCGATCCTGATCGGCGACAGTGCCAAGGCCGTGCGACTGTCGCAGATGCTGCGTGAGCGGGGCCTGATGGTCACGGCGATCCGCCCACCCACCGTACCCGCCGGCAGCGCGCGTTTGCGCGTGACCTTGACCGCAGCCCACAGCGAGGCGCAGGTACAGCTATTGTTAAACGCATTGGAAGAGTGTTTCCGCTTGTCTGGTGCCACGGAGCCCGACCATGCGTGATCGACTGATCCTGCTGCCCGGCTGGGGTCTCGGCGTATCACCGCTGGAGCCTTTGGCCGCCGCCTTGCGTGGCCTGGACGCACACCTGCAGGTGCAGGTCGAGCCATTGCCGGCGCTTGCTTCCAGCGACCTCGATGAATGGCTCGACGAACTCGACGCTACCCTGCCCGACAACGCCTGGCTGGGCGGCTGGTCCCTGGGCGGCATGCTCGCTGCCGAACTGGCGGCGCGGCGCGGCGAGCGTTGCTGCGGCTTGCTGACCCTGGCGAGCAACCCGTGCTTCGTCGCACACGACGGCTGGCCCCATGGGATGCCCGCCGCGACCTTCGATGCGTTCCTGGCCGGCTGCCATGCCGACTCCCAAGTCACCCTCAAGCGCTTCGGCCTGTTGTGCGCCAAGGGCGCCGAGGACCCGCGGGGGCTGTCGCGCCTGCTGGTCAGTGGCGCGCCGCATTCAGCGTCCAGCGTGTTGATGCCCGGTCTGGAACTGCTGGCCCAACTGGATACCCGCGAAGCCTTGCTGGCTTATCGCGGCCCACAGTTGCACCTGTTCGCCGGCATGGACGGATTGGTGCCCGCCGAAGCCGCCAGCGACCTGCTGAGGCTGCTGCCGGATGTGGAAATCGGCCTGATTGAACAGGCTGGTCACGCTTTTCTTCTGGAAGACCCCCACGGTGTGGCGGGGGCCATCCAGGCTTTTTTGCATGAGTGCGTCGATGACTGATTTATCCCATCCCTCCCTGCCGGGCGCCTTGCCGGACAAACGTCAGGTGGCGGCGTCGTTTTCCCGTGCGGCGGCCAGTTACGACAGCGTCGCCGAGTTGCAGCGCGCCGTAGGGCATGGGCTGCTGGCCCGGCTGCCATCAGCGTGTGCGCCACGGCACTGGCTGGATATGGGCTGCGGCACGGGTTATTTCAGCCGTGTGCTGGGCGAGTTGTTGCCCGCCAGCCAAGGTGTGGCGCTGGATATTGCCGAGGGCATGCTTAACCATGCCCGGCCTTTGGGTGGCGCACATCATTTTGTCGCGGGTGATGCAGAACGCTTGCCGCTGAAAGCCGAGAGCTTCGAGCTGCTCTTCTCCAGCCTGGCGGTGCAGTGGTGTGCGAACTTCGAGGCGGTGCTCAGCGAGGCCTATCGCGTGCTGCAGCCGGGTGGCGTGCTGGCGTTCGCCAGTTTGTGCGTCGGGACGCTGGATGAGTTGCGCGAAAGCTGGCGGGCGGCGGATGGCCTGGTGCACGTCAATCGCTTCCGCACTTTCGAGGCGTACCAGCAGTTGTGCGCGGCCAGCGGTTTGCGCGTGGTCAGCCTGGAGCGACGTGCCCATGTGCTGCATTATCCGGATGTGCGCAGCCTGACCCATGAGCTCAAGGCGCTCGGTGCGCACAATCTCAATCCGGGCCGCCCGGGAGGGTTGACGGGCCGTGCGCGGATTGTTGCACTGGTAGACGCCTACGAGCAGTTCCGTCAGGCCGAGGGACTGCCGGCCACTTATCAAGTGGTGTACGCCGTCCTGGAGAAGCCCCTATGAGCGCCGCCTATTTCATCACCGGCACCGATACGGATGTCGGCAAGACCACTATCGCCGCCGGCCTGTTGCACGCCGCTCGGCTAGCCGGCAAAAGTACTGCGGCGGGAAAACCCGTGGCTTCCGGCTGCCAGGTCACGGCCAAGGGCTTGCGCAACGCCGATGCCCTGGCGCTGCTGGCCGAATGTTCATTGCCGTTGAGTTATGCCGAGGTCAACCCGGTGGCGTTCGAACCCGCCATCGCGCCCCATCTGGCCGCGCGGGAGGCCGGCGTCGCGCTGACGGTGCAGTCGTTGTTGAAACCCATGCAGCAGATTCTGGCGCGTCAGGCGGATTTCACCCTCATCGAAGGCGCAGGCGGTTGGCGTGTGCCGTTGGCTGACCAGGACAACCTGTCGGACCTGGCCATGGCGCTGCAACTGCCGGTGATCCTGGTGGTGGGCGTGCGCCTGGGATGCATCAGCCATGCCTTGCTCACCGCCGAAGCCATCGCCCGGGACGGTTTGCCCTTGGCCGGTTGGGTGGCGAATATCATCGACCCCAAGACCTCTCGTCTGGAAGAAAACCTCGCCACCCTGGCCGAGCGTTTGCCCGCGCCATGCCTTGGACGAGTGCCCAAGCTCAAGCACGCCGGCGCCGAGGCGGTAGCTGAGTACCTGCAACTGGACCTGCTTGACTGATTCTGGCTATCGGCAAGGCATTATGCCATTAGTGTTTTTAACGGGCTTTTTGCCAGTATGTCTGCTTCAATTCAACTTCACGATTCTCTAAAGGCAGGTTGAAGCCATGGACATCTCTGGCAGCAGCGCGTTTTACTCGGGGCTGAGCACCATTCAGGCCGGGCAGAGCCGTGTCGACCAGGCCGCCGGCAGGATTGCCAGCGCCGCGACCACCCAGCCGTCGGACGCACAGCGCGACCGGTTGCAAGCCAATGACCGCGCCCAGCCGACGAACTCGGCGAGCAATATGGTTGAAATGGCCCAAGGCAAGTTTCAAGTGGAGTTGGGCGCCAAGGTCGCCAAGGCTTCAGACGAAATGCTCGGTACCCTGATCGACACCTTCGCTTAACCCCTCTTTCGTACGACCGGCTTCTTCCTGGGGCTGGTCGCCTTTGCGCAATCCTCCATTTTCTTCTGAACACCTTGTGGCATCCCGCCGCAGGCCCCGCCATGCCTGCCATTGACCCCCGTCATGACAAACGGTGTCTGGACGACGCTTGACATCCCCAGGTCGTAAACGTATGTTTCAAACACCTGTTTGACCGCCATAACAAATCCACGCGGTTGTTCATTCCAGATACATCAGCAGAGGTTTATCGCTATGCCTGACTACAAGGCCCCCTTGCGTGATATTCGCTTCGTTCGTGACGAACTGCTCGGCTATGAAGCGCACTATCAAAGCCTGCCGGCTTGCCAGGACGCTACCCCGGACATGGTTGACGCCATTCTCGAAGAAGGCGCCAAGTTTTGTGAGCAAGTGCTGGCACCGTTGAACCGCGTGGGTGACATCGAAGGGTGCACCTGGAGTGAGTCTGGCGTAAAAACCCCTGCTGGTTTCAAAGAAGCCTACAAGCAATTTGTCGAAGGCGGCTGGCCAAGCCTGGCCCACGACGTGGAGCACGGTGGCCAAGGCCTGCCGGAATCCCTGGGCCTGGCCGTGAGCGAAATGGTCGGCGAAGCCAACTGGTCGTGGGGCATGTACCCGGGCCTGTCCCATGGTGCGATGAACACCATTTCCGAGCATGGCACCCCCGAGCAGCAAGAGGCTTACCTGACCAAGCTGGTGTCGGGCGAGTGGACCGGCACCATGTGCCTGACCGAGCCACACTGCGGTACCGACCTGGGCATGCTGCGCACCAAGGCCGAGCCTCAGGCCGATGGTTCCTACAAAGTCTCCGGTACCAAGATCTTCATCTCGGCCGGTGAACACGACATGGCCGACAACATCGTCCACATCGTGCTGGCCCGCCTGCCGGACGCACCGGCGGGTACCAAAGGCATCTCGCTGTTCATCGTGCCCAAGTTCCTGCCCAACGCCGACGGCTCGATCGGTGCGCGCAACGCCGTGAGCTGTGGTTCCCTGGAACACAAGATGGGTATCCACGGTAACGCCACCTGTGTGATGAACTTCGACGCGGCCACCGGTTTCCTGATCGGCCCGGCGAACAAAGGCCTGAACTGCATGTTCACCTTTATGAACACCGCTCGCCTGGGCACCGCGCTGCAAGGCCTGGCCCACGCCGAGATCGGCTTCCAGGGCGGCCTGAAATACGCCCGCGATCGCTTGCAGATGCGTTCCCTGACTGGCCCGAAAGCGCCGGAAAAGGCCGCTGACCCGATCATCGTGCACCCTGACGTGCGCCGCATGCTGCTGACCATGAAAGCCTTCGCCGAAGGTAACCGTGCGATGGTGTACTTCACCGCCAAGCAAGTGGACATCGTCAAGTACGGCACCGACGACGAGGCCAAGAAACAGGCCGACGGCCTGCTGGCATTCATGACTCCGATTGCCAAGGCGTTCATGACCGAAGTCGGTTTTGAATCCGCCAACCACGGCGTGCAGATCTATGGCGGCCACGGCTTTATCGCCGAGTGGGGCATGGAGCAGAACGTTCGCGACAGCCGTATCTCCATGCTGTACGAAGGCACCACCGGCATCCAGGCACTGGACCTGCTCGGCCGTAAAGTGCTGATGACCCAGGGCGAAGCGCTCAAGGGCTTCACCAAGATCGTGCACAAGTTCTGCCAGGCCAACGAAGGCAACGACGCGGTCAAGGAATTCGTGGCACCGCTGGCTGCGCTGAACAAAGAGTGGGGCGAGTTGACCATGAAGGTCGGCATGGCCGCAATGAAAGACCGCGAAGAGGTGGGGGCCGCTTCGGTGGATTACCTGATGTACTCCGGTTACGCGTGCCTGGCTTACTTCTGGGCCCACATGGCGCGCCTGGCTGCCGAAAAACTCGCCGCCGGTACCAGCGAAGAAGCGTTCTACACCGCCAAGCTGCAAACCGCGCGCTTCTACTTCCAGCGCATCCTGCCGCGGACCCGTACCCACGTGGCCACCATGCTGTCGGGCGCCAGTAACCTGATGGACATGAAAGAAGAAGACTTCGGCCTGGCTTACTAAGCCTTACCGGGTTCATTTGAAACCGTCGCTTCCCTTGGGAGCGGCGGTTTTTTCATTGGGGGATAAAAAACACAGTGCAGCGCTCAGGGATTTTCTCCGGCTGCCGTTACAGTGATGGCAATGTGATACATGACGGGCAGGGTGTGCTTAACTGTTCGCATCAAGGCACAGTGCCACTACTTTTTGCGGGTCGGAGTTTTACCCTTGTCACGCGTGTCTGCTTTACGTTTCAGTCACTTTCTTCCTTCGTTGCTGCTGTTGCTGGCCGGGCTCTCGGCTGCGTACGTCAAGGACCTCAGCGTCTTCTTCACCTCGCTGTTCAATGTGTTGCCGACCCTGGTGCTGTTGCTGGGCGGTTCGTACTGCGCGGTTTATCGCCGTCAGCGTGAATTGTTCCTGATGATCACGGTGTACATCGCCTACTTCCTGCTCGATACCCAGACCGATTTCTATCGCGACAATGGCCGCGTGCGCGAAGACGCGGCCGTGGTGTTTCACCTGTGTTGCCTGTTATTGCCGTTGCTGTTCAGCATCTACGCGCTGTGGCAGGAGAAGACCCACCTGTTTCGCGACTTCGTTGCCCGTTGTGCGGTGCTGCTGGCAATCGGCAGCGTGGCGCTGGCCCTGGAGCAAAGTTATCCCCAGGCACTGCTGAACTGGCTGGCGGAGATCCGCTGGCCCGCTCTGCATGGGACCTGGATGAGCCTGATCCAGTTGTCTTACCCGATGTTCCTGGTCGGCTTCCTCGCCCTGGCGGCGCAATACTGGTACCAGCCGCGCCCGCTGCATGCAGCGCAACTGGTGGGCTTGCTGGGGATGTTCTGGATGTTGCCGCAGACCTTCATCCTGCCGTTCACGCTGAATATCATGTGCAGCCAGGTCATGCTGATGATCGCCGCCGGCGTGGCCCACGAGGCTTATCAAATGGCGTTCCGCGACGAACTGACCGGCCTGCCGGGGCGCCGTGCCCTGAACGAACGCATGCAGCGGCTGGGGCGCAACTATGTGCTGGCAATGACCGACGTCGATCACTTCAAGCGCTTCAATGACACCCATGGTCACGATGTGGGCGACCAGGTGCTGCGCCTGGTCGCGAGCAAGCTGTCCAAGGTCAATGGGGGTGGGCGTGCCTACCGCTACGGCGGTGAAGAGTTCGCCGTGGTGTTCGCCGGCAAGACCCTGGATGAGTGCATGCCGCACCTGGAGGAAATCCGCGAGATCGTCGCCAACTATGACATCAAGCTGCGTAATTCGGACCGGCCCCAGGATGATCAACAAGGCCGTCAACGCCGGGCGGGCAGCGGCGCGTCGAGTGTGTCTGTGACGGTCAGCATCGGCGTGGCCGAACGCCAGATCGACCAGCGCACGGCGGAAGAAGTGCTCAAGTCCGCCGACCAGGCGCTGTACGCCGCCAAGGGCGCGGGGCGTAACTGTGTGGTTGCGGCCGGGCAGACCCGCCGTGGCGCGGTGCGCATGCAGAGCGCTGCCGGTTGAGTGATGGCGCTGTATTCAGCGGTTCTACAATGATTGTCCGAGGCGCTGGCCGGCAGTAGGTTGAAAGGATCTGCTGCCGGAGACATCGCCATGCCTGAGTACAAAGCTCCCCTGCGCGACATGCGCTTTCTGATCGACAACGTGTTTGATTTCCACGGCCACTACGCTGCCCTGGGCGCCACGGACGCCAGTCCGGACATGGTCAGTGCAATCCTGGAAGAAGGTGCCAAATTCTGCGAGAACGTGCTTTCGCCACTCAACCGCAGTGGTGATGAGGAGGGCTGCCATTTCGACAACGGCGTGGTGACGACGCCCAAGGGCTTCAAGGAAGCCTTCGCCCAGTACGTCGAGGGCGGCTGGCACGGTGTGGCGGCAGACCCGGCCTACGGCGGCCAGGGCCTGCCGCAATCGTTGGGCCTGGTGCTCAGCGAGATGATCGGCTCCAGCAACACCTCGTGGGGCATGTATCCGGGCCTGACCCACGGCGCGATGTCAGCGATCCACGCCCACGGCACCGAAGAGCAGAAGGCCACGTTCCTGAGCAAACTCACCGCAGGCGAATGGACCGGCACCATGTGCCTGACCGAAGCCCATTGCGGCACCGACCTGGGCCTGATCAAGACCCGTGCCGTGCCCCAGGCGGATGGCAGCTACGCGATCACCGGGAGCAAGATCTTCATCTCGGCCGGTGAGCACGACATGAGCGCCAATATCATCCATCTGGTGCTGGCCAAGCTGCCGGATGCGCCGGCGGGCACCAAGGGTATCTCGTTGTTTATCGTGCCCAAGTTCCATGTGGATTCGGCTGAGCGCAATGCGGTGCACTGCGGCTCTATCGAGCACAAGATGGGCATCAAGGCCTCGGCCACGTGCGTGCTCAACTTCGACGGCGCCAAGGGCTTTTTGATTGGCGAGGCGAACAAGGGCCTCAACTGCATGTTCACCATGATGAACCACGCCCGCCTGGGCACCGGCATGCAGGGCCTGTGCAATGGCGAGGCGAGCTTCCAGGGCGCGATCAAGTACGCCAACGACCGCCTGCAAATGCGCGCGCTGACCGGCGCCAAGGCCCCGGAGAAAGCCGCCGACCCGATCATCGTGCATCCCGATGTGCGCCGTATGCTGCTGACCATGAAAGCCTTCAACGAAGGCAACCGCGCACTGACCTATTTCACCGCGCAGTTGCTCGACACCGCGCACCTTTGCAGCGACGCCGGCCAGCGCCAGGAGGCCGAAGACCTGTTGGCGTTCCTCACCCCCATCTGCAAAGCCTTTATGACCGACACCGGGCTGGAGGTGACCAACCACGGCATGCAGATATTCGGCGGCCATGGCTACATTCGTGAGTGGGGCATGGAACAACTGGCACGCGATGCGCGGATTGCGCCGATCTACGAAGGCACCAACGGCATCCAGGCCCTCGACCTGCTGGGGCGCAAGGTGTTGGGCAGCCAGGGCAAGCTGCTGCGCGGCTTTACCAAAATCGTGCATAAGTTTTGCGCGGCGAATGCCGAACATGCGCAGCTCAAGGGCTATGTGGTGCAGCTTAATCAACTGAATCAGGAATGGGGCGAGCTGACTACCCAGGTCGGTATGGCCGCGATGAAAAACCCGGATGAGGTGGGCGCAGCGGCGGTGGATTACTTGATGTACAGCGGTTACATCATCCTCGCCTACCTGTGGCTTCGGATGGCCATTGCAGCGCTGGCGCACGATGACACTGACTTCGCCAAGGCCAAGCTGGCGACCTGCGACTTTTACTTCAAGCGCCTGTTGCCACGTACCGCAACCCACCGCGCCGCCGTGGAAGCGGGCAGCGAATGCCTGATGAGTCTGCCTGCGGAGTCGTTTGCGCTGTGATGACTTAAAAATACCAGTCAGTCACAAGTGGACCCTATGTGTCTGAAAAGTTGTTCGGGTACACTCGGAGCCTGTAAAACCGATCCTATCGAATCACTTTTCACGTTCTCACGAGGTTTGCCATGGCTGATTACAAAGCGCCGCTGCGTGATATGCGCTTCGTCCTCAACGAAGTCTTTGAGGTCGCCACCACTTGGGCCCAATTGCCGGCATTGGCAGACAGCGTTGACGCCGAAACCGTAGAGGCCATCCTCGAAGAAGCCGGCAAGGTCACCGCCAAATCCATCGCCCCGCTCAGCCGTGGCGGCGATGAACAGGGCTGCCGCTGGGATAACACGGCGGTGTTTACTCCGGATGGTTATCCACAGGCCTACAAGACCTACGCTGAAGGTGGCTGGGTCGGCGTAGGCGGCGACCCCGTGTTTGGCGGCATGGGCATGCCCAAGGCGGTATCGGCCCAGGTCGAGGAGATGATCAACTCGTCAAGCCTGGCGTTCGGCCTGTACCCGATGCTGACCTCCGGCGCCTGCGTGTCGATCAACACCCATGCCAGCGAGGAACTCAAGGCCATCTACCTGCCGAAGATGTATTCCGGCGAGTGGGCAGGCTCCATGTGCCTGACGGAAGCACACGCGGGTACCGACCTGGGGATTATCCGCACCAAGGCCGAGCCGCAGGCAGACGGTTCCTACAGGATCAGCGGAACCAAGATCTTTATCACTGGCGGTGAACACGACCTCACCGAGAACATCATTCACCTGGTGCTGGCCAAACTGCCGGACGCACCGGCCGGTCCCAAGGGGATTTCGCTGTTCCTGGTGCCGAAGTTCATGGTCAACGCCGACGGCAGCCTGGGCGCGCGCAACCCGGTGAGCTGCGGCTCCATCGAACACAAGATGGGTATCCAGGCATCCGCCACCTGCGTGATGAACTTCGACGAAGCCGTTGGCTACCTGGTGGGCGAACCCAACCGTGGGTTGGCGGCGATGTTCACCATGATGAACTATGAGCGCCTTGGCGTGGGTATCCAGGGCCTGGCGTCCGGCGAGCGCTCCTACCAGAACGCGATTGAATATGCGCGGGACCGCCTGCAAAGCCGTGCGCCGACCGGTGCCCAGGCCAAAGACAAAGTGGCCGACCCGATCATCGTCCACCCCGACGTGCGCCGTATGCTGTTGACCATGAAAGCCTCCAACGAAGGCGGACGCGCGTTTTCCACCTATGTGGCGACGCAGCTGGACATCGCCAAGTTCAGTGAAGATGCCGCTGCCCGCGAGCGGGCCGATAACCTGGTGGCCTTGTTGACGCCGGTCGCCAAGGCGTTCCTCAGCGACCTGGGCCTGGAAACCACCGTGCTCGGCCAGCAAGTGTTTGGTGGCCACGGTTACATTCGTGAGTGGGGCCAGGAGCAACTGGTGCGTGATGTACGCATCACCCAGATCTACGAAGGCACCAACGGCATCCAGGCACTGGATTTGATGGGGCGCAAGATCGTCGGCAGCGGCGGTGCGTTCTACACCTTGTTCGCCGACGAGATTCGCCAGTTCATCGCCTCGGCGGGGCCCGAATTGGCGGAGTTCACCCAGCCACTGGGCGCAGCGGTGGATAACCTGGACGAATTGACCGCCTGGGTGCTGGATCGTGCCAGGACCAATCCGAACGAGATCGGCGCAGCCTCGGTGGAGTATTTGCATGCATTTGGTTACATGGCCTACGCCTATATGTGGGCACGCATGGCCAAGGCCGCGTTGGGCAAAGAGACTGAGGAAGACTTCTACGCCAGCAAGCTGGGCACCGCGCGCTTCTACTTTGCGCGTCTGTTGCCACGTATTCACTCGCTGAGTGCGTCGGTAAAAGCCGGTAGCGAATCACTGTTTTTGCTGGATGAGGCACTGTTCTAACGGCTTGGAGGGCGTGTAAGCATTCTCTTACATGACGTACTGCTAATCGTCCTCTATCGCCAAATTGGATCCACGGATAATCTACTTCACATGGACGTCGCGCAGGAAGCGCAAAGCAACAACACGGACACGTAGGATTCTGCCAGGATGGCGGAGTGAAATGGATGTCAGGGAAACAGTCTGCAAAGCCCCGCTTCGGCGGGGTTTTCTTTTGCCCGCGAAAAAGTCAGGCACCGAATTTCAGGGCAGGGCCTGCGGCGCATTCATCACGTCTTCCAGCAAGGTGCGCAGCAGCGCCATGGTTGCCTGCTGGCGCTGTACATCGCGACACACCAAACCTACCTTTAACGGCACCCTGGGTTCACTCAAGGGTTTCCAGAGCAGCGACTGGCTGTTGTGTTCGTCCTGGGAGCGTCCCGGCAGCACCGTGGCCAATTTGGTGTTAGGCAAGCTGTCGAGAATCCCCACCATGGTATTCAACTCCGCCTGTACCTGCGGCCGGCGTCCGAGGTTGGATAACTGACCCTGCCAGATCTGTCGAACCTGGAACTCTTCCCCCAGCAACAACATCGGCAGTTCGGCGGCCTGTTTCAGCGAGACTTTCTTGAATTCGCGCAGGGGATGGCCCTCGGGGATGACTATCTTCAATTCATCTTCGTACAACAACACACCGTGCAGCCCCGGCTGGCGTGGTGGCAGATAGCTGATGCCGATGTCCAGCGAGCCGTTAAGCAACCGCCGTTCAATCTCGATCCCGGTCAATTCGTAGATCTGCACCACCAGGTGCGGCTGGGCCTTGCGCACGCGCTCGAGCATTTGCGGGACCAGGCTGGTGTGCACGGTTTGCAGCACGCCGATGGCCAGGGTGCGCATGGCCTGGCCCTTGAAGTTACGCAAGGCTTCGACGGCTTGCTGCATGCCATCGATCAGCGGCAAGGCATGGTTGTACAGCGTATGGGCGGCCAGGGTGGGCAGCAGGCGTTTGCTGCTGCGTTCGAACAGGCTCACATCGAGGTTGCGCTCCAACTGGCGGATCTGTTGTGAGAGCGCTGGCTGGGAGATCGACAGGCGTTCAGCGGCACGGCCCACATGGCCTTCTTCATACACCGCGACGAAATAACGCAGTTGCTTAAAATCCATAAGGTTTGCTTATCGAAAAAGCTGGAAAAACGAAATGGCCGGTGGCCCCCGAGGCGCCTAGTCTAGCGCCTATTCGCAGGGCTTACAGGGCCGGATCGGGCAATGAACAGCGTTTATGTTGATGGCGTTTACATAGGCAAGGCAACACACCCGCAGACAGTGATTGCAGGGAAAACCGACCAAGGCCCGGTTGCCACTGGGGGCAAGCTGTGAATCTCTTCAATATGCGTCGCCCCGTGCCCAGCCTGGACGACCTGCTGCTGGAGGCTTCACCCGATACGCTGTCCAGCGAGGCGCTGATGCCCACCGTGGCGAGGCCGCCTCAGGTTTTCGTTCGTGGCCAGGGCTCGTGGCTGTGGGACAGCGACGAGCGTGCCTACCTGGATTTCAGCCAGGGCAACGCTGCCAACAGCCTCGGCCACAGCCCGCAGGTCTTGATCAAAGCCCTTGCCGACCAGACCCAGGCCCTGATCAATCCAGGCCTGGGGCTGCATAACCGCGCTCAACTCAATCTTGTCGACCGCCTGTGCCATCGTACCGGCAGCGACCAGGCCTACCTGCTCAACAGTGGCGCCGAGGCCTGCGAAGCGGCGATCAAGTTGGCGCGCAAGTGGGGCCAACTGCATCGCGGCGGGGCCTACCGCATTATCAGCGCGAGCAATGGTTGCCATGGTCGCAGTTTCGCGGCACTGGCGGCGTCGGGGGGAGCGCTGGAAAACCGCTTTGAACCGCAATTGCCCGGCTTCAGCCATGTGCCGTTCAACGATCTGCCGGCCCTGCATGCAGCGGTCGATGCACAGACAGTCGCCATCCTGCTGGAGCCGGTCCAGAGCGAGGCCGGTGTGATCCCCGCGACGGAGCATTACCTCAAGGGGGTTGAACGGCTGTGCCGCGAACTGGGGATCCTGCTGATCCTCGACGAAGTACAAACCGGCCTTGGCCGTTGCGGCACCTTGCTTGCCGAACAGCAATACGGCGTGCGAGCCGACATCATCACCCTCGGCAAAGGCCTGGGCGGCGGCGTGCCATTGGCTGCGCTGCTGGCGCGCGGCAACGCCTGTTGCTTCGACGTGGGTGAGCTGGAAGGTACCCATCATGGCAACGCATTGATGGCATCGGCCGGGCAGGCGGTACTCGATACGGTGCTGGAGCACGGCTTCCTGGAACACGTACGTGAATCCGGCCTTTACCTGGGCGAAGGCCTTGCCCGACTGGCCTACCGCTACGACCAGGGCCCATTGCGCGGCCACGGCCTGATGTGGGGCCTGACGTTGGCGGATGATTCTGCAGATGCAGTGGTAAAAGCCGCCCTGCACGAAGGCCTGATCCTCAACGCCCCGCAACCTGACTGCCTGCGCTTCACCCCGGCGCTTACGGTGAGCAAAAGCAACATCGACGAAATGCTCCTGCGCCTGGCCCGCGCTTTTTCCCGGGTGCGCACCGCCCAGTTGCAATGCCGCAAGGGCATCGCTGTTTAACCCACATTCCTGAACCGTCTCGCGGTATACGCGGCGCCTCCAGCCTGATTTTTTCGGCTGGGGGCGTTTTTTTGCGTGTGAAATTTTTGGATTGAAAGCGTTGATTGATCGTCTGTGAAAACAATGGCTTTTTAGCGTGCGTCGATAAGGACTGTCGACGGAGCATTGGTTGCTCCACTTCTAATCTATGCCACTGGGTGGTATGTTTATGGGAAGGGATATCCATGAGGCTTAGGTTGTTTAAAACCAGGAATTTTGCTGAGGCGGCCAGAAAGGCGTGGATCTGTGATTCGGAGTTGAGGGAGGCGTTCGGCCAATTGCTCAGGGGGCAAGCTGACAATTTGGGAGGTGGTGTCTGGAAGAAACGCCTCAAAGAGAACCGACATCGATCTATTGTCTTGGCCAAGGCCAGGCATTACTGGGTTTATAACTCTCTTTTTGACAAGCAGAGGCGAAGCAATATCAGCCATAAGGAACTCAGCGCGTTGCGAGCACTGGCTAAGGTTTATGAAGGGTTAAACGAGGTACAGGTTCAACACCTTCTGGATAGTGGGGAATTTGTGGAGATGCACCATGCCCAAAAAATATGAAAGCGAAATTCTTGAGTCTGTTCACCAATCTGCCAAAGCGCTTTATGCAATTGGCGCCATCAACAAAACTACTCTTCGTGAGTTCGACGAGGCATGCCTTGCAAAGATCCCGGCGCAAATCCCTGCCGAACAGATCAAGCAGCTACGTGAAAGTAGCCATGTCAGCCAACCGGTGTTTGCTCGTTACCTGAATACCAGCGCCTCCACGGTGAAGAAATGGGAATCTGGCGAGAAGCAACCCAGCGGCATGGCGCTCAAACTTCTTAGCATCGTGCAAAAGCATGGGTTAGAAATTCTGGCCTGAAGGATGGCCCGGTGCCAGATCCCACTGAACCCTCACGAACGCCCAAGGTCGATTAGCTACACGGCTCACACGAGCCGATTTTCTGGAGCTGACCCATGGACATCATTCGTATCATCATCGCCATTCTGCTGCCGCCACTGGGTGTGTTCCTGCAAGTGGGTTTCGCCGGCGCGTTCTGGCTGAATATTCTGCTGACCTTGTGCGGTTACTTCCCAGGCATCATTCACGCCGTGTACATCATCGCCAAGCGCTGAGCCCGTCAGCCTTTTGCGATGAGCCGTGAATTGCGCTCATTGCGAAAGGCCAGTTGCTCGATGGTCTGGGTAGCGTGCTCGGCTTCTTCCCGCGCCTTGAGGATGATGCCGTGCTGCTCGGACTTACTGCACACCGGGTCGGCATTGCTCGCATCCCCCGTGAGCATGAAGGCCTGGCAACGGCAGCCACCGAAATCCTTTTCCTTTTCATCGCACGAACGACACGGCTCGGGCATCCAGTCGTAGCCGCGAAAGCGGTTGAACCCGAAAGAGTCGTACCAGATGTGCTGCATGCTGTGGTCGCGCACATTGGGAAACTGCACCGGCATCTGTCGGGCGCCGTGGCAGGGCAGGGCGGTGCCGTCCGGCGTCACGGTCAGAAAGATACTGCCCCAGCCGTTCATACAGGCCTTCGGGCGCTCCTCGTAGTAGTCCGGTGTCACGAAGATCAGCTTGCACGGATGGCCTTCGGCTTCGAGCTTGGCGCGGTATTCGTTGGTGATGCGTTCGGCGCGCACCAGTTGTTCCTTCGTCGGCAATAAACCCACGCGATTGAGTTGCGCCCAGCCATAGAACTGGCAGGTGGCAAGCTCGACAAAATCCGCTTCCAGCGCAATACACAGCTCGATGATGCGGTCGATCTTGTCGATATTGTGCCGATGGGTGACGAAGTTCAGCACCATCGGGTAGCCATGCGCCTTGACTGCGCGGGCCATTTCCAGCTTTTGCGCGAAGGCTTTTTTCGAACCGGCCAGCAGGTTGTTCACCTGTTCGTCGCTGGCCTGGAAGCTGATCTGGATATGGTCCAGGCCGGCTTTCTTGAAGTCGCTGATCTTCTGCTCGGTCAGGCCGATGCCCGAGGTGATCAGGTTGGTGTAGAACCCCAGCTTGCGCGCCTCGGCGATCAACTCGGCGAGGTCCTGGCGCACCAGCGGCTCACCGCCGGAAAACCCCAACTGCGCCGCGCCCATCTCACGGGCCTCACGAAATACCTTGATCCACTGCTCGGTGCTCAGCTCCTTGCCCTGCTCGGCAAAGTCCAGCGGGTTGGAGCAATACGGGCATTGCAGCGGGCAGCGATAGGTCAGCTCGGCGAGCAACCACAGCGGCAGGCCGATGGCGGGTTTTTCAGGCAAGGGTGATCCAGTGCTCAGCACGGGCGACCTCCATGAATTGCTCGATGTCGTCACCCAGCTCAGGTACGCCGGGGAACTGTTCTTCGAGGGCGGTAATGATCGCCGCCACGTCGCGCTCACCGTCAATCAGGCCACCAATCAGCGCGGCGCTGTCGTTGAGCTTGATCATGCCTTCGGGGTAGAGCAACACATGGCCTTTTTGCGCGGGTTCGTACTGGTAGCGGTAGCCCTGGCGCCAGGTCGGTTTTCTGCTGCGATCAAAGCTCATAGGGTGATCCCTTTATGCCAGACCCGCTGCTCGGTCACGCTGTGATACGGCGGGCGTTTCAGTTCGTAGGCCATGCTCATGGCATCCAGCATGCTCCACAGGATGTCGAGTTTGAACTGGAGGATTTCCAGCATGCGCTCCTGGCCTTCACGGGTGGTGTAGTGCTGCAAGGTGATTGCCAGCCCATGCTCCACGTCGCGCCGCGCCTGGCCCAGGCGGGTGCGGAAATATTCGTAGCCGGTGGGGTCGATCCACGGGTAGTGCTGCGGCCAGCTGTCGAGGCGCGACTGGTGGATCTGCGGCGCGAACAGCTCGGTGAGCGAGCTGCTGGCGGCTTCCTGCCAGCTGGCGCGGCGCGCAAAGTTGACGTAGGCGTCTACCGCAAAGCGTACGCCGGGCAATACCAGTTCCTGGGAGCGCAACTGGTCGGGGTCGAGGCCGACCGCTTGGCCCAAACGCAGCCAGGCTTCGATACCGCCGTCCTCACCCGGTGCGCCATCGTGGTCGAGCAGGCGCTGAATCCACTCGCGACGGATCTCGCGGTCCGGGCAGTTGGCCAGGATCGCCGCGTCTTTCAGCGGGATGTTCACCTGGTAATAGAAACGGTTGGCGACCCAGCCCTGGATCTGCTCGCGGGTGGCACGGCCTTCATACATCGCCACGTGGTACGGGTGATGGATATGGTAGAAGGCGCCTTTGGCCCGCAAGGCGGCTTCGAATTCGGCGGTGTTCATCGGTCTATCAGTCATAAGAGGTCTCCTGTAGGAGCGAGCTTGCTCGCGAAGGTCGTTAACGATGACGTGGGCGTTCTGAATGAGCACGGTGCCTTTGGGTTTTTCGCGGGCAAGCCCGCTCCTACAGTTCGATGCTCATGCCGTCGTAAGCGACTTCGACATTGCGCCGCACCAGTTCCGCGCGCTCTGGAGAATCTTCATCGAGGATCGGGTTGGTGTTGTTGATGTGGATAAGCACCTTGCGCTGCTTGGGCAACTGCTCCAGCACTTCGAGCATGCCGCCGGGGCCATTTTGCGCCAGGTGGCCCATCTCGCGGCCGGTGCGGGTGCCGACGCCACGGCGCTGCATTTCATCGTCGTCCCACATCGTACCGTCCACCAGCAGGCAATCGCTGCCGGCCATGATCTCCAGCAACGGCGCGTCGACCTTGCCCAGGCCCGGGGCGTAGAACAGTTTGCCGCCGGTGCGCAGGTCTTCGACGATCAGGCCGATGTTATCGCCTGGGTGCGGGTCGAAGCGGTGCGGCGAGTACGGTGGGGCGGCGCTACGCAGGGGCAACGGGGTGAAGCGCAGGTTGGGGCAGGCCGGGATGGTGAAGCTGGCATCCAGCTCGATGCGGTTCCAGGCCAGGCCGCCGTTCCAGTGGGTGAGCATGGTGAACAGCGGGAAGCCGGTGCTCAGGTCTTCATGGACCATGTCGGTGCACCACACCTGGTGCGGGCAACCTTCGCGCAGGCTCAACAGGCCGGTGGTGTGGTCGATCTGGCTGTCCATCAGGATGATGGCACTGATGCCGGTGTCGCGCAGTGCGCGGCCGGGCTGCATCGGCGCAAAACCCTGGAGTTGCGCGCGGATATCCGGTGAGGCATTGCACAGTACCCAGTTCACGCCATCGTCGGAAATGGCGATGGACGACTGGGTCCGCGCCTGCGCCCGCAGGCTGCCGTCACGAAAACCTGCGCAGTTCACGCAGTTGCAGTTCCACTGCGGGAAGCCGCCGCCAGCGGCGGAACCTAGAATCTGGACAAACATGGCCGCTCCATCAAGCAAAGCTCAAAACAAAAACGCCCCGGGCGAACCGAGGCGTTGTATTACCCAGCGGCTTAGCGGCTGGCGAAGTACATGGTGACTTCGAAGCCGATACGCAGATCAGTGTAAGCAGGTTTGGACCAGGTCATATTCTTACTCCTACGAAGGGATGGGACGTTTACTACCAAGTAATACATATAGTCCACCTCCAGTCGGAGATGTTCAGATGTGTGCGTGGGAATGTTACGCAATTCTTCTCAAGTTAGCGCTGTCTTGGTGGAAAAAGCCTGTTGCAGGGTTGGCAATGATCAGCTCGCCGGTTGCCAGCTCTCGTCGACAGGTGGGCCGTTGGCGATGCAGCGCCAGCCGCCGGTCGCGTCGTGCAGCTGTTGGGCCGCGTGTTGCAGGTCCTCCCGTGTGCGGGCCTGGATCAGCTGTTGAAGCCGGTACAGATAATCCGACGGATGGCCCGCCAGGCGCGCGTGCCAAAGCAGTTCGGCGCTTTGGGTGATCGGTAACGTCGCGGCGCAGAACTGCTGTGCCAAGGCGTGATTGCCCACGTCACTGGTGCCGTCGATCAACACCGGTAGGTGTTTCAGGAAGGCTTTCAGGTGATCGACGATACCTGCCAGTGAAACGCTGGGTGATTGCACACCCAACAGCAGGCCGGTTTGCCCGTTGATCTGTCGGACACCGCTGAATACGGCGTAGCCCAATTGCAACTCGACCCTCAGGCGTTGGTAGAACGGCCCTTGGAGCAGGTGCCCAAGCAGCCGCCATGAGGCTTCATCGGCCAGGGATTGGCTGGGTGCCGGGCAAAACAGCAGCACGGCGGCTTCGGTTGAGTGGGTTTTAACCGTATGCCACACACGTTGACCACCGAGGTGTTGAAGAGACGGTTCGAAGTGTGCAGGTTGCCCAGGCAGACGGGCGGCGGCGGCCTTTATCAACGTTTCACATGCGGCGGGCAGACTCAGCCCCAGGCCGAGCCAGCGTGCAGTGGCCCAGGATCCAGGCTGTTCGCTGGCGTCGGCATGGCCGGTGGCGCAGCACGCGGGCAGGGCCTGGAGCAGTTCCCGGATAGCGATCATGGGCGCAGGTGCCGGGGCAGTTTCCTGCGGCAGGTTCAGGCGCTGCCCCAACGCCTCCAGCACGGCCGGCATCGGCTCGTGCAGCCCGGTCATCTTCACCAACCAATCATGGCCGGTGGCTTCGAGAGATAATTCGACGCCGGCCTGGCGCGCATGCTCACGCAATGGCTGCAAGGTGTTTTCCAGCCCGGCAGGCGCTGGCGCGTCGAAGCGCCACTGCACGTACAGCGCGCCTTCATCACCGTCATCCGCCAAGGCCTGGCTGAAGGTCAGCGCCGATACGTCCCTTCGCCCCCGTGAACGATCCTGGGCAAACGTGCGCAAGCCTCGGTGAGCGCTGGTTTGGCCACGGATCAGGCCGGCGCGTTCTTCTTTGGCCGGTGGGCGCAGGAACGGGTTGTTCGGCGGCAGTTGCCAACGGTGTTCGGCGGGCGGCAAGTGCAGTGAATCAAGCAGGGCCTTGAGCGCGGCGACGCCCTGTTCACTGAGGTCTTCGCTGTCGTTTCGAGCCAATGCCAGGGCGCCCTGGACCTGTTGTTGGCGAGCGTTCAGCAGGGCGAACTCTTCGCGCAGTGGCGTCCAATCGCTGTGGGCGAAAAAGCTCAGCCAGTCGTGCAGCAGCGTCTCAATGTGTGTGGGCGGTTCGTCCTTGCTGTCGAGTGTAAAGTCGATGTCCAGCACGGCTTGACCGGCGAAGTGGTACAGCACCGATGCCTGCAGGACGCTGGCCAAGTGTCGGGTTTTCAACTCGGCGAGCAGCCCGCCCGGCGCAGAGGCATTGAGCCAGGTGCAGAGGAAATCCAGGGCTTCACGGGGCGCGTCACAGGTGATGACGTGGTGCAGGTGGTTGTTGTCGATGTGTTGATAGCGCCGAGCCTGGCCTTGCATCAAGGCCGGTGGTGAGGCCTGCGGATGCAAGGGGCCAGCGATCAGTTGCGCGCTGAAACGCTGCGCCAGGGCTTCCAGTTCTTGCAGCGGTTGCGGGCCGGCGAGGCTCAATGTCATCTGCCCGCTCTGATAGAAATGCGTGTGGAATTCCCGCAGTGCTTGCTGAAACGCCTCGCGCTCCACCGGCAGGCTGTCGCGGTTGCCCGCGTGAAAGCCGCGCAGTGGATGATCCGCTGCCAAGCCTTCTAGCAGCGCCACCTGCTGCTGTGCCTTGGCATCCTGGGACCAGGCGACGTACTCGGCGTGCAGCACTTCGCGCTCGCGCCGTTGATCTTCCAGGGTCAGGCGCGGATGGGTCAGCATGTCCGCCAGTCGCTCCAGCCCGTGCGCATAGACTGAAACCGGTAGTTCAAAGAAGAAGTCCGTGGTGCGTTCGCGGGTGCTTGCATTCACTTGGCCGCCGTGGCGCTGTACGTAGGCCATCAGCCCTTCGCCTGCAGGAAATCGCTCGGTTCCCAGAAACAACAAATGCTCAAGAAAATGCGCCAGCCCCGGCCAGGCCAACGGCACGTCGTGGCTACCGGCAGCCACCCGCAGCGCCGCCGCGCAACGTTTTAAGCGCGGTGCATGGCGCAGGGAAACCCGCAGGCCATTGGCCAGGGTCAGGTGAACGGGATAAAGGTGGGCCGGGGCGGGCATGGGCACTTCCAGAACGGGGCAAGTGCCTATGCTAACAAACCCATTCAGTCAGGGCTTGTACAGCGGGCCGTAAAGCTCGGGACGCCGGTCTTGCAGGTAATGGTTGGCGGCGCGGGCGTCGAGGATCGATTGCCGGTCCACTGTCCCGACAATCAAGGCTTCATCCAGGCCGGCCTGGGCGATTCGCTGGCCATCTGGTGCGGCAATGCTGCTTTGCCCGCAGTACTGGATATCGCCTTCGTGCCCGCAGTAATTGGCGTAGGCCACGTAGCACTGGTTCTCGAAGGCCCGCGCCCGCACGGTGACATCGGCGACGAAGTCGAACGGCACCATATTGGCGGTGGGCACCAGGATCAGCTCGGCACCGGCCAGGGCCAGGCGTCGGGTGTTTTCCGGGAACTCCAGGTCATAGCAGATCAGGAACCCCAACTTCCATCCGTTGAGTTCCACCAGCGGGAAATCATCGTCGCCGGCACTGAACATCGAGTGATCCAGATCGCCGAACAGATGGGTCTTGCGGTAGTTGCACAGGCGCTGGCCGTGGGCGTCGATCAACTGCACGGCGTTGTAGATCTGCCCGTCTTCGGCCCGCTCCGGGTAGCCGTACAGAATCGCCAGCCCGGCGCTCTGCGCGATTTCGGCAACGGCTTGGGCAGACTCCCCGTCCTGGGCTTCGGCCAAGGCACCCACGGCTTCGGCACCGATGTTGTAACCGGTGAGGAACATCTCCGGCAGCACCAGCACATCGGCACCGGATGCTTCATGCGCCAGTTGGTGCAGACGCTTGAGGTTGCCTGCGACATCCAGCGGCAGCGGTGGGCATTGGTACAGGGCGACGCGCATGTTCAACTCCTTAGTCAGCCAGGGCAATCGGCCCGATCTCATCGAACACATCACCCGGCCCCGGGTTCTCGGGGTGAGTGCTGCCACCAAAGTGGGTCATGATGCCCCACACCGCGTTCAATGAGGTTTGTACCGCGCCCTCCACCCATGCTGGAGTCCAGGACACGTCGTCACCGGCGATAAAAATCCCACGCTGTTCAGTGGGCATGTCCTTCTGCATGAAGTGCGCATACATACGTTGGTTGTAGCGGTAGTGACCCGGCAGCGCGCCTTTGAAGGCCCCGAGGAAATGCGGGTCGGCTTCCCAGGACACGGTGATCGGGTCGCCGATGATGCGCGCCTTGATGTCGACTTTCGGGTAGATCTTGTTCAAGGCGTCCAGCGCCAGTTTCACCCGTTTGTCGATGGGCTGCGGGAGCATTTTCAGCGCGTCGCTCATCCACGAGTACGACAGGCAGATCACCCCTGGCTTGTCGTCGCCGTTGTCGAAAAGGTAAGTGCCGCGCGTGAGGCGATCGGTGAGGGTCATGCTCATCAGGTCGCGGCCGGTCTCCGGGTCTTTGTCTTTCCAGAACGGGCGGTCGACCATCACGAAGGTCTTTGACGATTGCATGTAGCGCGTGCGGTCGAGGGCCATCCACATCTTTTGCGAGAACAGTGTTTCATCGCACTCGATCTGGGTGGTCAGCAGCCAGCTTTGGCAGGTGGTGAGCACGGCCGCGTATTCGCGGGTATCGCCGTAGTTGTCGGTCACCGCGAAACGGCCATCGGCAGCATGGGCGATGCGTTTTACCCCGGCCCGTGGTGCACCGCGGTGCAGCGAGCTCAGGCTGGTACCGGCGGGCCAATGGGCGCAACGCTCCGGCACATGGCGCCAGATGCCCATCGGCACCTGGGCTACGCCGCCGACCACCAGGTGCTGGTGATCGTCACAGTTGGTCATGACCACGCGGAATATTTCCAGCATGGAGTTGGGGAAATCCGAGTCCCAGCCACCGGTGCCGAAACCTACCTGGCCAAACACCTCGCGGTGGTGGAACGACAACTTGGCGAAGGCCTTGGAGGTGGCTACGAAGTCGTAGAAGGTGCGGTCGTCCCACAAGGGCACCAACTTGTTCCACAGCGCTTTGAGGCGCGGCACATCACGGTCGCGGATGGCTTGCTGGATATCGCCGAACTGCGAGCCGGCTTCCAGGGCGTCGGCCCAGGCGTCAGCCACTTCCTGGAACAGCGCAGGCAGATCGGACAGCTTTTGTGCGTAGTGGGTCTGGCCTTCGAGATCGATCACCGTACTGCCGGAAGCCGGCGTCAGCGGGTTGGGGAAGGGTTTGGTTTCCAGACCCAGCTTGTCGACGTAGTGATAGAACGCGGTAGAGGACACCGGAAAACGCATGCCGCCCAACTCGGCGATGATGCCTTCGGCGCCTTCGAAGGCCTGGGAACGCAAACGGCCGCCCATCTTCGAGGCCTCATACACCACGGGCTTGAGGCCCAGCTTCATCAGCTCGTAGGCGGCGACCAGCCCGGCGATACCGGCGCCGACGATGGCCACTTCGGCGCCATGATTGGCGGCGGGGATACTGCCGAGTCCGGCGGGGTGTTCGATCCAGTCATCGAAGGCGAACGGGAAATCCGGGCCAAAGATGGTGATGGGTTTTTTACCGTCGGCAGGGTGGCGATGGGTCTTGCTGATAGTGCTGGACGGAATGCTCATGGCGGGCCCTTGCTGACGACTCGGCGGGAAGTGACCCGCTGAGTATAGGAAATGATGGCAGCCAGTTTAGGGAGCGTTGCGTTCGTTAATAAGACGCAAAGTGTCGTCGGAATGAATTGTTTTTAGTCATAGTGACGAATTAGGTGGTCAGATTGGTTGGCCGCGATCCAATTTGTTACTGAGGATGATCGATGTGGTGGTTTTCTCCACGCCATCGACACTGCCGATCTGGTCCAGTAATTGATCGAGCTGTTCCGGCGAATCGGTGCGCAACCAAGCCACGTAATCGAACTCGCCGCTGACCGCGCACAATTGTTGAACCTGGGCCATGGCGCTCAGCCTGCGCAGCACTTCTTTGCCCGAGCGCGGTTGCACGGTGATCCCCACATAGGCCTGCAAGCCGCCATCTGCCACGCGTTGACCCAGGCGCACACCATAACCGGTGATCACCTGGGTTTTCTCCAGGCGCGCAAGGCGCGACGTCACAGTGGTGCGCGCAATGCCCAACTGCCGGGCAAGCATGGCCACGCTTTCGCGGGCGTTGATCTGCAAGGCGGCGATCAACTGGCGATCGATTTCATCTAGAACAGGCACGTGGGGCTCCGTGACGGGCGGCAATGGGAACGCATGTTACAGGCTTGGATCGGCCAGCAGGCAGCGGGCAAACAGTTGTGGTACCGGCAGGTGACGTTGGCTGTAGCGGCCCAGCAGGATGATCTCGCGGAAAAAAGTCAGCTTGCCCAGCGGGATTATTCTTACTTGGGGCGAGCGCTCCAGCCACAAGCCTGCCTTTGGAATCAACGATACGCCCAGGCCACACTCCACCATCCTGACGATGGCTTCGAGTTCATCCAGCTCCAGCGCCACTTGCACCTCAAGCTTCTGCTCGCGCAGAAACCGGCTTACGAGTCGGCCGCCAAACGAAGCACGGTCATAGCGCACATGGGGCTGGGTGTTGAGTAGGTGCAAAGGGTCGTCGCCCACCAATGTGTTCGGCACGACCAACACGAACGGCTCCTTGCGCAGCACCTGCACATACAACTCCTTGGGCAGGTCGAAGGGCGGTCGAATGATGATTGCCGAATCCAACTCTCCAGCGTCGACCTGGTTCAACAGCTCCAGGGAGACACCAGGCACCAACTTGCACTCAACCGTTGGCGCGGCCTGGCGCAAGCGCACCAGCGCCTGGGGCAGCAAACCGGTTTGAGCCGTAGTGATAGCACCGACTTTCAACTCACCCCGGTATTCATTGGTATTCACCGGCACCGCCATGCGGTTGAAGGTCTCCAGAATCTCCTTGGCCAAGGGTAATGCGCGCAAACCGGCGGCATTCAGGGTGGCCTGGCGGCCGGTGCGGTCGAACAGCTGCACGCCCAGCGCTTGCTCCAACTGACGAATCTGGGCACTCACCGCTGACTGCGTCAGCCCGATATGCATGCCCGCTGACGCAAACGTCCCGTGGCGCGTTACCGCAATAAAGGTCTTCAATTCACGCAGCATCGATGTCTCGATTCATCAAAAATTTTTGAGCTCGACGCAAAAACTATCGTCTTTTCATCGTTGGGAGCAAGGCTAAACTCGGGTTACTAACGCCCATAGAGGTTTGAACTGATGACACTCGCGCCCTTTCACCTGGCAATTCCGGTATTCGATCTCGCCGCTGCACGGCACTTCTACGGCGACGTCTTTGGGTTGGAGGAGGGCCGCTCCAGCGAACACTGGGTCGACTTCAACTTCTTCGGCCATCAACTGGTGATCCACGAACACCCGAAAACCGCCTCCCAGGAAGCCGCCCACACCAACGCCGTCGACGGCCACGACGTGCCCGTGCCGCATTTTGGCGTGGTGCTGGGCTGGGAAGATTGGCACGCCCTGGCAGACCGTTTACAGGCGCGGCAGACGACGTTTGTGTTGGAACCGCATATTCGGTTCAAGGGACAGGTGGGTGAGCAGGCGACATTGTTCCTGTTCGACCCGTGCGGCAATGCGTTGGAGTTCAAGGCATTCAGGGATATTGGGCAGTTGTTTGCGAAGTAAGGTTGTACGCAGCCCCCCACGCAAAACGTCTGTGCCAGACACACAAAAGCCGCGCAATGCGCGGCTTTCTTGTTTGGTGGGCCCACACGGACTTGAACCGTGGACCAAAGGATTATGAGTCCTCTGCTCTGACCAACTGAGCTATAGGCCCTCAGTAGGTCGCGGATTATAACGATGGTTTCTCCACTGTGCTATCCGAAAAATCCTCAATGCTCCTGCGAAGGAAGGTAGCCGCAAAAAGCTCGGGCGGTAGCGGCAGGCTGACGATGTAGCCCTGCATCTGTTCGCAGCCTTCAGCGGCCAGGAAGGCTTGCTGTGCGGGGTTCTCCACGCCTTCTGCGATGATGGTGAATTGCATGCTGTGGCCCAGGGCGATGATGGCGCGCACGATGGCGACGTCGTGGGGGTCGTCAGGCAGGCCGCGGACGAAGGACTGGTCGATCTTCAGGAAATCCAGGGGCAGGCGCTTGAGATAGCTGAGGGACGAATAGCCGGTGCCGAAATCGTCGATCGCCAGCTGTACGCCCAGGCGCTTGAGTTGGTGCAGGACTGCCAGCGCTTCTTCGGCCTGGCTCATGATGAAGTTTTCAGTGATCTCCAGTTGCAGGCAGCCCGGTTCGAGGCTGTAGTCGCGCAGTAGCTGTTCGATACGAGCCAGTAAACCAGGGTGGCGCAGTTGCGCGCCGGCGAGGTTGACCGATAGCGGGCCAAAACCATCGAAAGTGCTTTGCCAGGTGTGCATTTGCAGGCAGGCGTGCTCCAGCACCCAGTCGCCAATCTGCAGGATCATGCCGTTCTCTTCGGCCAGGGCAATGAAGTGTTCGGGCGAGACGTCGCCAAAGGTGGGGTGGTGCCAGCGGATCAAGGCTTCGGCGCCGATCAATTCTTGTGTCAGCAGGCTCAGTTTTGGCTGGTAATACAGGACCAACTCATCACGTTCGATGGCTCGCCGCAGTTCGTGCTCCAGTGCCACGCGCTCGTTGGCCTGAGCTGTCAGGTCGCGGGTGTAACTTTCGACCCGGTTACGCCCCTTGGCCTTGGAGCGGTACATCGCGGCGTCGGCGTTCTTGACCAGGGTGGCCACGTCGGTGCCGTCCTGGGGGTACAGGCTGGTGCCGATGCTGGCGCTGATGAAGAACTCGTGTTCGCCGGCCTGAAACGGTGGGGTGAAGCAGGCCAGCAGCTTATTGGCCAGTTGCTCGGCGTCGCTGGCGTGTTGCAGGCCGGGCAGCAGGATGATGAATTCATCGCCGCCCAGGCGCGCGACGGTGTCGATGTCACGCAGTTGCTCCTTGAGGCGTACGGCGATGTCTTTGAGCAGCAGGTCGCCGATCGGGTGGCCGAGGCTGTCATTGATGTGTTTGAAACGATCCAGGTCGAGAAACAGCACCGCGCCTTGTTTGCCGGTTTCCTGATGGCCGTTGAGGGCCGCCTGCAGCCGACTTTCAAACAGTGTGCGGTTCGGCAGGCCGGTCAGCGGGTCGTGGTGCGCCTGATAGTCGAGGCGCGCCTGGGCCAGCTTGAGGCTGGAGATGTCGGCAAACACCGCGACAAAATGCGTGATCAACTGGTCGCGGTTGCGCACGGCGCTGATGGTCAGCCAGCTGGGGTACAACTCGCCGTTCTTGCGGCGGTTGGAGATTTCGCCCTGCCAATGACCTTGGGCCGTCAACTGGTGCCACATGGCGGCGTAGAAGGCACTGTCATGCAGGCCGGAGGCGAGCAGGCGCGGTGTCTGGCCAAGGGCTTCGGCTTCGCTGTAGCCGGTGATCTCGCTGAAGGCGCGGTTGACGGCGCTGATGTTCTGGCGCGTGTCGGTGATCAATACGCCCTCGGCGGTACTCTCGAATACCGTGGCGGCCTGTTGCAGTTTTTCCTGCATCAGCTGGCGCTCGGTGATGTCCCGGGCGATGGTGAGCATGCAGTCTTCACCGGCAATTGGCAGTGGTCGGCTGGAGACTTCGCACAGCCGGATCTGCCCGTCGCTGCGGCGTATATGGCAGATGAAGTCACGCACGTATCCATCTTGATGCATCAACTCCAGCATGTGCTTGCGTTCGTTAAGATCGACCCAGATGCCCAGGTCAAGGGTCGATTGGTCGAGGGATGTCGTGCTGTTGAAGCCGGTGATGCGACTGAAACCATCGTTCACTTCAATCAGCAGGCCATCCCGCTGGCGGCTCAGCAGCAAGCCATCGGGAGAGGCGTGGAAGGCCTTGGCGAATTTCTCTTCGGAGATTTGCAGTTGTTGCTGGGTTTCCTTGAGCTGGGTGATGTCGCGGACCACCACCACAATGGCTTCAGTGGTGTCGAGTTGAAACGGCTCGGCGGAAATCAGCCCGATAAAGGCCTGGCCATTGCTGCGCAGAAAGGGCATTTCCAGGTTGCGAATGCTGGTGGTTTGCACGCGTTTCAACAGATCGGGGCCGATACCGGGGATGCCCCAGATATTCAGGGCGGTCGCGGTTTTTCCGATCACCTGCGCGGCTTTCAGGCCCACTTGGTCCTCAAATGCTTTGTTGACCTCAAGCAGGCAGCCATCGGACAGTCGCGCGATCACCAGGATGTCCGGGCATTGCTGAAACACGGAAGCAAACTTTTGCTCGGAAAGCTGCAGCGCCTCTTCAGTACGTTTGGCTTCGCTGATGTCGATCATCAAGCCCCGCAACACTGGCTCATGGCCGTGTTCGATCAGGCTCACAATGTCACGCACCCAAAGGCAGCGGCCGTCCGCCGTGATCACCCGATAGTCGATGCTGTGGTCGCGGTTGGCGCGGGTTTCCCGGTAGCAATAGGCTTCGGCGCGGATGAGGTCGGCGGGGTGAATGATATTGCGCCAGAAGCCCGGAATCAGCCAATGGGCGCGCGGGTAACCGAGCAGATCCTCGGCGTGGGGTGACACATAGCTGTAGGTGAAATCGCTAACGCTGGCTTCCCAGGCGATGGCAGACAGGCTCTCCACCAGGCCGCGATAGTGGTATTCGCTGCTGCGTAGTTCCTGTTCGAGGGCGACGCGGCGGGAAATTTCCGAACTCAGCCGGCGATTGATCCGAATGACGATGGCCAATACGGTGCTCAACAACAGCACGGCGGGCAGGCCGTACATCAGCAGGTCGGTCCAGAACGTACGATGGTTGGTGAGGCTGCCCACCCAGTGTTGCTGGATGGCTTCGGTTTCGGCCGGGCTGAGGTCAGCGAGAACCTTGTCCAGGATGCCCACCAGTATTTTGTTGTCCCGTGGTACACCCATCGCCAATTGATAGCGGTACGGCGTTTCACCACTTACGTACAGGCCATCGAGCTTGAGCTGGCGCAGACTCCAGACGCTTGACGCGAGGTCGCCCACCACGGCGTCGACTTCGTCGGTGGCCAACGCCTGCAGCGTCGAACTGACATTGGGCAGGGCCACCAGGTTGAGGTCTGGATGGTGGGTGCGTAGCAGTTCATGGGGGGCATAATTTTCCACCACAGCAATCTTCAGCCCATAAAGGTCATTGAGGTTGCGTGGTCGGGCGCCGCCTTCATGGGCAAGGATGACAATGGGAAAGTCCAGGTAAGGGCGTGTGAATGCCATGAAGTCCTGGCGCTCGGGGGTAGACATGATGCCCGGCAGCAGGTCGAGTTGGTTGTGGCGTGCCCGCTCCAGCAAGGCACTCCAATTGACCGGCTCAATCAGTTTGATCCTGACCCCCAGGCGTTCCTGGATCAGGCGTACGTAGTCCGCCGCCAGGCCTTGGTAGCGGCCCTCTTCATCACGGTATTCGAAAGGTGGCCAGGAGGCGTCCACCCCCACGCGCAACTCCTGATGGTCCGCCAGCCAGCCACGCTCATCATCGCTAAGAGTCAACGCGCCAGCCGTTGCGGTCCAGGTCAGCAGCGACAGCAGTAACACAGTCGGCAATCTGGGCATAACGGTCTCGTTATGGCACGGGGAATGTTTCGAGTGTAGACGGGCATTGCGGGGGAGGGGATTTGCGCGGGATTTTATCTGTACAAAGCAAAACCCCCGGCCTGGGCCGGGGGTTCTGGTGTCACTCGTCGAGGAAGGAGCGCAGATGCTCGCTCCGCGTCGGGTGGCGCAACTTGCGCAACGCCTTGGCTTCGATCTGGCGGATCCGCTCGCGGGTCACGTCAAACTGCTTACCGACTTCCTCAAGGGTGTGGTCGGTATTCATGTCGATGCCGAAACGCATGCGCAGTACCTTGGCTTCACGGGCAGTGAGGCCGGACAGTACGTCGCGGGTCGCTTCTTTAAGGCTCTCAACAGTGGCGACATCGATTGGCGACTGCATGGTCGAGTCTTCGATGAAGTCACCCAGGTGGGAGTCTTCGTCATCACCGATCGGGGTTTCCATGGAGATCGGCTCTTTAGCGATCTTCAATACCTTGCGGATTTTATCCTCAGGCATTTCCATGCGTTCGCCCAGCTCTTCCGGGGTCGGTTCGCGACCCATTTCCTGCAACATCTGCCGGGAAATACGGTTGAGCTTGTTGATCGTCTCGATCATGTGCACCGGAATACGGATGGTGCGGGCCTGGTCGGCGATCGAGCGAGTGATCGCCTGACGGATCCACCAGGTGGCATAAGTCGAGAACTTGTAGCCGCGACGGTATTCGAACTTGTCCACAGCCTTCATCAAGCCGATGTTGCCTTCCTGGATCAGATCGAGGAATTGCAGGCCACGGTTGGTGTACTTCTTGGCGATGGAGATCACCAGACGCAAGTTCGCTTCAACCATCTCTTTCTTCGCGCGGCGGGCCTTGGCCTCACCGATCGACATGCGACGGTTGATGTCCTTGATCTCGGCAATCGTCAGACCTGTTTCGGTCTCAAGCGCGGTCAGCTTCTGCTGGCAACGGATGATGTCCGGCTGCAGGCGACCAATGGCTTCAGCGTACTTCGCCTTGCCTTTGGCCAGGGCGTCGCTCCAGCTTTCGTCAACTTCGTGGCCCGGGAACTGGCGCAGGAAGTCGGTACGCGGCATGCGCGCATCACGGACACAGAGCTGCATGATCGCGCGCTCTTGTGCACGCAGACGCTCAAGGGCGCTACGAACGCGTTCAACCAGGCCTTCGAATTGCTTCGGGACCAGCTTGATCGGCATGAACAGCTCAGCCAGCGCCAGCAGCTCGGCAATTGCCAGCTTGTTGGAGCGACCGTGCTTTTTCAGGGCCTTGCGGGTGATTTCCATTTGATCGGAAACCGCGCCGAAACGCTGGGCAGCAATGATCGGGTCTGGGCCGCTTTCGACTTCGTCTTCGTCGTCAGTGCTGGCTTCAGCCTCGTCGTCTTCGGTGTCATCGTCCGCTTTCGCGGCTTTGGCATCGACAGGCGGCGGTACTTCGGCAGCAGGCGGCGCGATGCCGTCGTCCGGGTCGATATAACCGCTCAGGACGTCGGACAGGCGGCCACCTTCGGTGGTGACGCGAGTGTACTCGGAGAGAATGTGGTCAACCGTGCCAGGGAAGTGCGCGATTGCGCCCATCACTTCACGGATACCCTCTTCGATACGCTTGGCGATTTCGATCTCGCCTTCGCGCGTCAGCAACTCGACGGTACCCATTTCACGCATATACATGCGCACAGGGTCAGTCGTGCGACCGATGTCGGTCTCCACCGCGGCCAACGCGGCAGCGGCTTCTTCAGCGGCTGCCTCGTCGGTATCGGCGTCGGCCAACATAAGGGCGTCCGCATCCGGAGCACTCTCGTGTACGGGGATCCCCATGTCATTAATCATGCGGATGATGTCTTCCACCTGCTCTGGATCTGAAATATCCTCAGGCAGGTGATCGTTGACCTCTGCGTAAGTCAGATACTTCTGCTCACGACCAAGGGTGATCAACTCTTTGATACGAGACTGCTGTTGCGCTTTTCCGGACATAACACCCTATCCACTGAAGGTCTTGGCGGGCAAAAAACAAGCCGAGGATTATACCCGAGCTATGACCTCACACGCCAGCTGAGGTCGGGTTTGATGCGGAAACATTCTGTTTTAAGAGGTCGCGCATCTGTTTTGCTATCTGAATTTGCTCTTCAGCCGATAATCCCGGCTGTCTTGCTCTCTTGATGAGTTCATCGAGGGTCTGCGTGTGCTGACCCGCGGATAACCTAGTAATGGTGTCTAAAAACTGTTGTTCAAGGTTATCGCCGTCAATTAGCCACTCCTTTTCCGCGAGTGCCTTCAACAAACGACCCTGTTCCGTGCCATGCCAGCGAGCCATCAGCTGAATGGAGTTTAGCTTAGGATTTTTCTGCACGGCCTCGATCAGTGCGATCAGCACCTGAGCGTAGGTATTGCTCGCGTTGGCAAAATGGTCGGCGCTTTCAACCTTGCTCGCTAATTGCGGGTGGTGGATAAGCGTGCGCAGGGCAATCAATGTGGGCGCTTCTACGGCGACCGGCGTGCGAGGTGCGTAGGCTTCATCGCGATCACCGCGCTTGCCGTTTTTGCTCCAGGGTTTCTTGTCCCATTTCTTGCCGCCGGCACCGGGCTTCTTCGGCGTCCATTCCTGCTGGGGGGCATACGCCTCCTGGGGTTGATGGAAGTCGGCATAGTCCGGCATGGCGTCATAATCCATGCCTGGGTCGTAGGCAGGCGGCGCGTCCTGCGGCGCGCTGTGCACCAGCTGGCTGACGGCCTCGCCACTCAGTCCTGTAATTTCCAGCAGGCGTTGGCGCATCAGGGTGCGCAGGTTCGCCCCTGGAACCTTGTCGATCAAGGGTGCCGCGAGGGTGGCCATATGGGCCTTGCCTTCGAGGGAGCGTGGGTCGGCTTCTTCGGTCAGTTGCTGGAAGAAATAATCCGCCAACGGCTGCGCATGTTGATTGATGCGGGCGCGGAATGCGTCGGTGCCTTCGGAGCGCACCAGGGTATCCGGGTCTTCCCCTTCGGGCAGGAACAGGAAGCGCGCGCGGCGCCCATCCTGCAGGCTCGACAGGGTGGCTTCGAGCGCGCGCCAGGCGGCGTTGCGGCCGGCCTGGTCGCCGTCGAAGCAGAACAGCACGCTTGGCACGACGCGAAACAGGCGCTTCAAGTGTTCTTCGCTGGTGGCGGTGCCGAGGGTGGCCACGGCGTTGCGCAAACCTTGCTGGGCCAGGGCGATCACGTCCATATAGCCTTCGACCACGATGATTTCATCGAGGTTTCGATTGTTCTTGCGCGCTTCGAACAGGCCGTAGAGTTCCTGGCCCTTGTGGAATACCGGGGTTTCCGGGGAGTTCAGGTACTTGGGCTTGTCATCCCCCAGCACTCGGCCGCCGAAGGCGATGATGCGGCCACGGCTGTCGCGGATCGGGAACATTACGCGGTCGCGGAAGCGGTCGTAGCGCTTGCCGGTCTCGGCGTTCTCAACCAGGAGGCCGGCGTCGATCATGGCTTTTTGCTGCAGGGTATCGCTGCTCAGGTGTTTGTACAGGTTGTCCCAGCCAGGTGGAGCAAAGCCGAGGCCGAAGTCGCGGGCGATTTCGCCGGTCAGGCCGCGCCCCTTCAGGTAGTCGACGGCGGCCTTGCGCTGTGGATGGCTTTTAAGGGCCTGACGGTAGAAGTCGGCAGCGGCAGTCAGCAGCGGGTACAGAGGCGAGTCGGTGGGTTGCCGTGGTTTATGCGGGCGGCCACTTTCTTCGCGGGGGACTTCCATGCCGGCGGCTTTCGCCAGGTCCTCGATCGCCTGGGGGAAGTCCAGGTTGTCGTGGTCCATCAGGAAGCCGAGGGCGTTGCCGCCTGCGCCGCAGCCGAAGCAGTAGTAGAACTGCTTGTCGGGGCTGACGCTGAATGACGGGGTTTTTTCCTTGTGGAACGGGCAGCAGGCTGTGTAGTTTTTGCCGGCCTTCTTCAATTGCAGGCGCGAGCTGACAACATCGACAATGTCGGTGCGGTTCAGAAGGTCGTCAATAAAGCTCTGGGGAATCAGCCCGGCCATGGCGTTCTCGTCATCACTGCGTGTAAATGAGTGCCCGTGAAGTGCTCAAGCGCACGTATCGAATGGCTTGACCATCAATCGTCTGCTTGGGCTGTCAGGAAGTGTATCTGCCGAACATTCACTGACGTTAGTTTCAATCAGTGTGTCGGCCTGGAAATGTTGCCCTCGAGTCCGGCGCCGGCCAATCGTGGCCTCGGATGCTCGTCGCTGGGCACAGCCGATACAGTTGATCGCCTGCTTATAAAATGAGTGTGCTCGTCAGTAGCCTTGTTAGGCTCGTCAGAAGAGACGTGCACCGCTGGCAAAAGAGCCAGTCCTGACGTTTGAAGCAGGTGTATCAGTCGCGTGTGCGGCGTCAACGATGAAGCATCAAGCGATATCCGCAAATGCCAACAGCCCGGCTGAGGGCCGGGCTTGGCAGAAGCTTGCTACGAACGTCTGTGTATTAGTACAGACGAACGGCGCGGCGCTGTTCGCGCTGAACTTTCTTGGCGTGACGCTTAACAGCGGCTGCTGCTTTACGCTTACGCTCAGAAGTTGGCTTCTCATAAAATTCGCGGCTACGAACTTCAGCCAGAACACCGGCTTTTTCGCAGGAGCGCTTGAAACGACGCAGAGCTACGTCGAAGGGTTCGTTCTCTTTTACTTTGACGGCTGGCATCCAGAGCTACCTTCTTTCATTACCGGGAATCAACGTTCTCGTCGCAAAAAATTCGCGGCTGAGGTCGTCGGTTTTTAAGGGTTGCGGATGTTAACCCCTCATTGGCAGGAATGCAAAGCCTCTGATCGAAAACCGCTAGTCGGGAGGGGGAGTGGCGACTATTATGCGCGCCTTCGAATTCAGCCTCTACAAGGCGCAAACCCATGCTAGTACTGGGACTTGAAACCTCCTGCGACGAAACCGGTGTCGCACTTTACGACAGTGAACGCGGGCTCTTGGCCGATGCACTGTTCAGTCAGATCGACTTGCATCGGGCCTATGGCGGCGTTGTGCCGGAGCTGGCCAGTCGTGATCACGTCAAACGTATGCTGCCGTTGATTCGCCAGGTGTTGGACGAGGCCGGTTGCGTGCCGACCGAGATCGATGCGATTGCCTATACGGCGGGCCCTGGATTGGTCGGAGCCCTTCTGGTTGGCGCCTCTTGTGCCCAGGCGCTGGCTTTTGCCTGGGGCATTCCGGCCCTCGGCGTGCACCATATGGAAGGCCATTTACTGGCGCCGATGCTGGAAGAAAACCCGCCGCAGTTCCCGTTCGTCGCTTTGTTGGTTTCGGGCGGGCATACGCAGCTGGTCCAGGTCGACGGAATCGGTCAATACACGCTGTTGGGCGAGTCCTTGGACGACGCCGCCGGCGAAGCTTTCGACAAGACCGCGAAGATGATGGGCCTCAATTACCCGGGTGGGCCGGAAATCGCCCGCCTGGCCGAAAAAGGCGTTGTCGGTCGCTACACCTTCCCGCGCCCGATGTGCGATCGCCCTGGTCTGATGTTCAGCTTCAGCGGCTTGAAAACCTCCGCGTTGAATACCTGGCAGCACAGTGTCAGCGCCGGGGACGACAGTGAGCAAGCCCGTTGCGACATCGCGCTGGCGTTCCAGCAGGCCGTGGTGGAGACTTTGACCATCAAGTGCAAGCGTGCCCTGAAACAGGCCGGCATGAAGCGCCTGGTGATCGCCGGTGGCGTCAGCGCCAACAAGGCGTTGCGCAGTTCATTGGAAAAGATGCTTGGTGATATGAAGGGTGATGTGTTCTACGCCCGCCCTGAGTTCTGCACCGACAACGGCGCGATGATCGCCTATGCCGGTTGTCAGCGCCTGCAGGCGGGGCAGCACGAAAGCCTGGCGATCAGCGTGCAGGCGCGCTGGCCGATGGAGCAACTGCCGCCCTTGTAAGGGGGCAACGTGAGTCGGGCTCATTGGCGGTATTTAAAAATGCCGTTCGCGCCCGGCAAACAGGTCGCGTAGATTGCCCCGGTGTCGCCAGACGATCAGCAGTGTCAGCACGCTCATCGGCAGCAGCGCCGCCGGTTCCTGCCAGGCCAGCAACGGCAGGGTGAGCGGTGTGGCGATCAGAGCTGCCAGCGAGCTGGTGCGGGTCAGGTAGAACGTCAGCAGCCAGGCGAGCACGGCCAGCAACGCCGCCGGCGGGTAGATCCCCAGCAGCATGCCGGCTGCCGTGGCGACACCTTTACCACCGCGAAAACGGAAGTATAGGGGAAACAGATGGCCGAGGACGGCGCACACGCCCACCCAGGCCTGCTGCTGCAGGGTCAGGCCGGCGAGGCTGGCGATCAGTACGGGCAACAGGCCCTTGCATACGTCGCCCAGCAGCGTCAGTACGGCGAGCTTCTTGCCGGCCAGGCGCAACATATTGGTGGCGCCGGCATTGCCTGAACCACTCATTCGCGGGTCGGGATTTCCCGTCAGGCGGCTGAGCAAAATGGCGAAGGACAGCGAGCCGAGCAGGTAGGCGAGAATCGCCAGTGACCAAAACATGCTAACTATTCCGGGCGAGGATGCCCTGATTCTAACGGGGCATCGCGCCCTTGTCGTGCTGCGGAGAAGAGCTTGGACAGAGTGTTTATCGAAGGCCTGGAAGTCGACACCGTGATCGGGGCCTACGACTGGGAGCGCGGGATCCGTCAATGCCTGCGCCTGGACCTGAGCTTCGCTTGGGATAACCGCCCGGCTGCGGCTGGCGACGACCTGGCCCTGGCACTGGATTACGCCAGTGTGTCCGCGCGGATCCAGGCCTTTGCCGAGCAGTCCCAGTACCAGCTGGTCGAGACCTTTGCCGAACGCCTGGCCGAAGTGCTGATGAGCGAGTTCCAGATTCCCTGGCTGCACCTCAAGCTGACCAAGCCCGGCGCAGTGCCGGCTGCCAAGGGTGTAGGCGTGGAGATTGAGCGCGGATGTCGCTGACTCAGGTTTACCTTGGCCTCGGTAGTAATATCGAGCGCGAGCCCCACCTGCGCGCCGGTCTCGACGCGTTGGCGAGTTTCCTTACGGATATGCGCTGCTCGGCGGTGTTCGAGAGCCAGCCGGTGGGCATCAAAAGCGGGCCATTCTTCAATCTGGTGGTGTCGGCCTATACCGACCTGTCATTGATGGAGTTGGATCGTCGGTTGAAATCCATCGAGGCTGATAATGGCCGCTATGCGCCGGATCGCAAAGGCCTGCCGCTGGATATCGACGTGCTGCTGTACGGCGAGTTGGTGGGTGACTTCGATGGTTTGATCCTGCCGCGGGCGGAGATCCTGAAAAATGCCTTTGTGCTGTGGCCGCTGTCGATGATGGCGCCGGACCGGGTGCACCCTGAAGCGGGCAAGACGATGGCTGCGTTGTGGCGTGATGCTCAGATTGATCAGGTGCTGGCGCCTGTCGGGTTTGAATGGCAGGGCCAGCAACTCACCCCGGACTCGCTCCTACAAGGGTTTGTGTAGTTCCTTGTAGGCTTTGAGTGCCCTGAGTCGTTCACGCTTGAGCGCCTCGCCCAACTCCGGCCCCTTGAATCCCCGCTCAAGCAGTGGCGCAACTGCAACCTCGCGCGCTGCTTTCGCCGCGCCGCGTAAGTAATCCGCCTGTGGATAACTTCTTCGCTCCAGCCCCTTGCGGCCCCGGGCATCCATTTCGCAGGCGACCACAAACTCCTCAAAGCGCTGTGGCCTGCGGTATACGTCAAAACTTTGCAGCAACTCCAGCAACGTCGAGGCTTTCACCTCCAGCGCGCGATGACCGTGGGTGTGATACTGGCCCACCAACAGCGCCAATTCCTGGCAATCCCTTGGCACTTTGAAGCGCTCATTGACGGCCTTGATCAGCTTCAAGCCTCGATGCTCATGAGCGATGTGCTGCGGTAACTTATCCACAGGCGTCAGGCCCTTGCCCAGGTCATGCAGCAGGCAGGCCCAGCGTACGGTCAGGGGCTGTTTGTGCTCGGCAGCTTGTTCCAGCACGCTCAAGGTGTGCACACCCGTGTCGATCTCGGGGTGATGGGCCTCGGGTTGTGGCACGCCAAAGAGTGCGTCCACTTCCGGCATCAAGATCTTCAGCGCATTACAGTCCCGAAGTACCTGGATAAACACCTGGGGCTGATCTTCCATCAACGCCCTGGAGATTTCTTTCCAGCTGCGCTCCGGGGTCAGGGCTTCCAATTCACCGGACTCGCTGAGTTGACGCATCAGCTCCAGTGTCTCCGGTGCTACCGTAAAACCCAGGTGTGCGTAGCGCGCGGCAAAACGGGCGACACGCAGAACTCTGAGTGGATCTTCGGCGAATGCGGGGGAAACGTGACGAAGTATGCGGGACTCAAGGTCGCGCTGGCCGTGATACGGATCAGTCAAGTTACCGTCGTCGTCTTCGGCCATGGCGTTGATGGTCAGGTCGCGACGGATCAGGTCTTCTTCCAGCGTCACCTCGGGGCTGGCGTGAAACACAAAACCACCGTAACCCCGACCACTCTTGCGTTCGGTACGGGCGAGGGCGTACTCGTCGCCGTTTTTTGGATCGAGGAACACCGGGAAGTCCGAACCCACTGGCTTGAAGCCCTTGGCGAGCATCTCTTCGGTGCTCGCGCCGACGACCACGCGGTCGACATCGGTGACCTTGATGCCCAGCAGGCGGTCACGCACGGCGCCGCCGACTTTGTAGATTTTCATGAAAAAGCCTCCATTAGCGGCACAGGATACCGCCTGTGCCTGGCCAATGGAGGCTTTGCTGTTTCAGAGATGAACGACGGCCAGGTCCAGGCGGCCGTAGTCGTTGTCGTTGTGATCGTTGCGCGGTGGTACATGGTGGGTCTTCATCACTTGGTCGCCCTGCAGGGTTTCCAGGTGGATGTCGAAGCCCCAGAGCCGATGCAGGTGCTTGAGCACTTCTTCGGTGGATTCGCCCAGGGGTTTGCGGTCGTGCTGCTGGTGGCGCAGGGTCAGCGAGCGGTCGCCGCGCACATCGATGCTGTAGATCTGCACGTTGGGCTCACGGTTGCCCAGGTTGTATTGCGCCGCCAGGGTTTCACGGATGGTGCGGTAGCCGGGTTCATCGTGGATGGCCGGCACCACCAGGTCATCCTTGAGGTCATCATCCAGGATGCTGAACAGTTTGAGGTCGCGGATCACCTGGGGTGAGAGGTACTGCAGGATAAAGCTCTCATCCTTGAAGCTGCTCATGGCGAACTTGATCGTCGACAGCCAGTCACTGCCGGCGATTTCCGGGAACCAGCGGCGGTCCTCATCGGTGGGGTGTTCGCACATGCGCCGAATATCGCGGTACATGGCAAAACCCAGCGCGTAAGGGTTGATCCCGCTGTAATACGGGCTGTCGAAGCCGGGTTGGAACACCACGCTGGTGTGGGACGTCAGGAACTCCATCATGAAGCCGTCGGTGACCAGGCCTTCGTCGTACAGGTCGTTCATCAGCGTGTAGTGCCAGAACGTCGCCCAACCTTCGTTCATCACCTGGGTCTGGCGCTGTGGGTAAAAGTACTGGGCGATCTTGCGTACGATACGCACGATTTCCCGTTGCCACGGCTCCAGCAGCGGTGCGTGCTTTTCCAGGAAGTACAGGATGTTTTCCTGTGGTTCGGAGGGGAATCGCGCGTTGTCCTTGTCGCTGTTCTTGCCGGCGCGTTTGGGAATGGTGCGCCACAGGTCGTTGATCTGCTTCTGCAGGTGCTCTTCGCGCTCCTTCTGGCGCAGGCGCTCTTCCTCGGCAGAAATAGGGTACGGGCGCTTGTAGCGGTCGACGCCATAGTTCATCAGGGCATGGCAGGAGTCGAGCAAGTCCTCCACGGCGTCGATACCGTGGCGCTCCTCGCACTGCATGATGTACTGCTTGGCAAACACCAGGTAATCGATGATCGAGCTGGCGTCGGTCCAGGTGCGGAACAGGTAGTTGCCCTTGAAGAAGCTGTTGTGCCCATAGCAGGCATGGGCCACCACCAGCGCCTGCATGCAGATGGTGTTTTCTTCCATCAGGTAGGCGATGCACGGGTCGGAGTTGATCACGATCTCGTAGGCCAGCCCCATCTGCCCCCGGGTGTACGACTTTTCGGTACTGAGGAAGTGTTTGCCGTACGACCAGTGGTGGTAACCCAGGGGCATGCCGACGGAAGCATAGGCATCCATCATCTGTTCGGCCGTGATCACTTCGATCTGGTTGGGGTAGGTGTCCAGGGCATAACCCGCCGCGATGCGGCTGATTTCCCGGTCATAGGCCTGGATCAGTTCAAAGGTCCACTCGGAGCCGGTGGAAATGGGTTGGCGCTTAGTCTCTTTTTTGGCGGTCATGTCACTAACCTGCGCTGGAAGAGTTCACGGAAGACCGGATAGATATCGCCGGCCGAGACCAGTTGCTGCTGGGCGAACGTGTCGGCAAAGGCTTCGCCGATGCGCTCGTATTCAAACCACAGGGCCTGGTGCTCACGGGGGGTGATTTCGACGTAAGTGTAGTACTGCACAAACGGCATGATGTGGTTGATCAGGATGTCGCGACAGATCGGCGAATCGTCGTTCCAGTTGTCGCCGTCGGAGGCCTGGGCCGCGTAGATATTCCACTCGTTGGCCGGGTAGCGCTCGGCCATGATCTCCTGCATCAGCTTCAAGGCGCTGGACACGATGGTGCCGCCGGTTTCCCTCGAGTAGAAGAACTCCTCCTCATCCACTTCCCGTGCGCTGGTGTGATGGCGGATGAACACCACGTCGATCTTGTCGTAGTTCCGCTTCAGGAACAGGTACAGCAGGATAAAGAAACGCTTGGCGATGTCCTTGGTCGCCTGGGTCATTGAGCCTGACACGTCCATCAGGCAGAACATCACGGCTTTTGAGCTGGGGTTGGGCTGCTTGACCAGCAGGTTGTACTTGAGGTCAAAGGTATCGAGGAACGGCACGCGGTGGATACGCGCGCTGAGTTTCTCTATTTCCGCCTCGATTTCCTGGATATCGCCGAAGTTGTCTGGCTCTTCGCGCTTTAAACGCGCCAACTCTTCCTTTGCCGTCCTCAATTTGGCGCGGCTGCTGCCCGACAGGGCGATACGCCGTGCATGGGCCGAGCGCAGCGTGCGGATGATGTTGATTCGAGAGGGGTTGCCTTCGTTGCTGATCCCGGCGCGTACGGTCTTGAAGGTATCGGTGCCGGTCAGGTTACGCTTCACCAGGTTGGGCAGTTCCAGGTCTTCGAACATGAACTCGAGGAATTCTTCCTGGGTGATCTGGAACACGAACTCGTCCATGCCTTCGCCGGAGTTACCGGCCTTGCCCGGGCCTTTGCCACCGCCACCGCCCTGCGGGCGCTGGATATGCTCGCCGGTGGTGAACTCTTTATTGCCGGGGTGTACGACGGTCTGCTTGCCGCCCCGGCCGTGGTGCAGCACCGGTTCGTCGATGTCGCGTCCGGGAATGCTGATTTGTTCGCCATGCTCCATGTCTGTAATGGAGCGGCGGCTGACGGCCTCTTCAACGGCCTTTTTGATGTGGTCACGGTAACGCCGCAGGAAACGCTGGCGGTTTACCGTGCTCTTGTTCTTGCCATTAAGGCGTCGGTCGATCACATAGCTCATGAGGAGCCCTCCGGGCAGCTTCACGTTACAAGCTTCAAGCGGCGAGCTGGAAGCTTAGAGACAAGCGGTCAACTGCCAGGCCCATGACCTGGCAGTTGACGCCCATCGCTGCCTTACTGCGATTTGCGTACCCGCAGGTACCACTCGGAGAGCAGTCGTACCTGTTTGTCGGTGTAGCCGCGCTCGACCATTCGTGTGACGAAGTCGTTGTGTTTTTGCTGGTCCTCCTTGCTGGCCTTGGCATTGAAGCTGATGACCGGCAGCAGATCCTCGGTGTTGGAGAACATTTTCTTCTCGATGACCACCCGCAGCTTCTCGTAGCTGAGCCAGGTAGGGTTCTTGCCGTTGTTGTTGGCGCGGGCACGCAGTACGAAGTTGACGATTTCGTTGCGGAAATCCTTCGGATTGCTGATGCCGGCGGGTTTCTCGATCTTCTCCAATTCTTCGTTGAGGGCTACGCGGTTGAGGATTTCGCCGGTTTCCGGGTCGCGGTATTCCTGGTCCTGGATCCAGAAGTCCGCATACAGCACGTAGCGGTCGAAGATGTTCTGGCCGTACTCGCTGTAGGACTCCAGGTACGCGGTCTGAATTTCCTTGCCGATAAACTCGATGTAGCGCGGCGCGAGGTATTCCTTGAGGAAGCGCAGGTAGCGTTCGCGGGTTTCGGCCTGGAATTGTTCCTGTTCGATCTGCTGCTCCAGCACATACAGCAGGTGCACCGGGTTGGCGGCGATCTCATGGGGGTCGAAATTGAAGACCTTGGACAGGATCTTGAACGCAAAGCGCGTCGACAGGCCGTTCATGCCTTCATCCACGCCCGCTGTGTCGCGATATTCCTGGATCGACTTGGCCTTGGGATCGGTGTCCTTGAGGTTCTCGCCGTCGTACACGCGCATCTTCGAATAGATATTCGAGTTTTCCGGCTCCTTGAGACGCGACAGCACGGTGAACTGGGCGAGCATCTTCAGTGTGTCGGGTGCGCAGTGGGCCTTGGCCAGGGAGCTGTTGAACAGCAGCTTGTCGTAGATCTTGATTTCATCGCTGACCCGCAGGCAGTACGGCACCTTGACGATGTAGATCCGGTCGATGAAGGCTTCATTGTTCTTGTTGTTGCGGAAGGTGTGCCATTCCGATTCGTTGGAGTGGGCCAGCAGGATCCCGGTGAACGGAATCGCGCCCAGGCCTTCGGTACTGTTGTAGTTGCCTTCCTGGGTGGCGGTGAGCAGTGGGTGCAGCACCTTGATCGGCGCCTTGAACATTTCCACGAATTCCATCAGGCCCTGGTTGGCCCGGCACAACGCGCCCGAGTAGCTGTAGGCGTCGGCGTCGTTCTGCGGGAATTCCTCCAGCTTGCGGATATCGACCTTGCCCACCAGCGCCGAGATGTCCTGGTTGTTCTCATCGCCCGGTTCGGTCTTGGCCACGCCGATCTGGTTGAGGATCGACGGGTAGAGTTTCACCACGCGGAACTGGCTGATGTCGCCGCCGAACTCGGCCAGGCGCTTGGTGGCCCAGGGCGACATGATGGTGTTGAGGTAGCGTCGTGGGATACCGAAGTCTTCTTCGAGGATCGCGCCATCTTCCGTGGCGTTGAACAGGCCCAGGGGCGATTCGAAGACCGGCGAGCCCTTGATGGCGTAGAAGGGCACCTTCTCGATCAGTTGCTTGAGTTTTTCGGCGAGGGACGATTTACCACCGCCAACGGGGCCGAGCAGGTAGAGGATCTGTTTCTTCTCTTCCAGGCCTTGGGCGGCGTGGCGGAAGTAGGAGACGATCTGGTCGATGCATTCTTCCATCCCATGGAAGTCTTCAAAGGCCGGATAGCGGCGGATCACCTTGTTGGAAAATATTCGCGACAGGCGCGAATTATTGGCGGTTTCCACCAGCTCCGGCTCGCCGATCGCCAATAACAGGCGTTCGGCGGCAGATGCGTAGGTGCTGCGGTCCTGCTTGCACAGCTCGAGATACTCTTGCAGCGTGAGTTCTTCCTGCTGTGTGGACGCGAAGCGTTGTTGGAAGTGGCTGAAAATACTCATGACGTCGTCACCTCGCTCGATACGTGGAGCCGACGCCGGATCTATCAGTCGATGCTGGCAGTCATTGGCGAACGCCAATGGCTGTTTTCCCCCCAGAACACCCTGAAACGCTACCGATGACCCGTACGCCGGTGTACCGGCTCTCCCCTGATTCGGATGGCCTGCGCTTAAGGATAGTCGGAATCGGAGAGGGCAAGGGATGATGAGCAATTAGTTTGGCTGCGCCGTTCGTCAGAAACGGCGCGAGCCCAAGCGTCACGCGGGGTAGCGGGGTGTGAAAAAAATTATTGCGAATCGCCGGAGGCAATTTCTGCAGGATACGTCGTACGCCACAGCTCAAAGCCGCCGTCCAGGCTGTAGACGTCGGAGAAGCCCTGGCTGACCAGGTAGGCGGCTGCGCTCTGGCTGGAATTGCCGTGGTAGCAGGCCACGATCAGCGGTGCATCAAGGTCGGCGGCACGGATGAAATCAGCGATGTTGACGTTGTCCAGATGCTGGGCGCCAGCGATATGGGCGGCGGCGTAAGTAGGCTGGTCGCGGATATCGACCACCACTGCACCTTGCTCGCGCAGGGCCTGGGCTTGTTCGGGAGGGATACGTTTGAATTCGCTCATGGCGGGCTCCTATGGCTTGGCTGCAGCCGGCAGGGTAACGGGAAGAGTGGGTTGGCACTGGCAGCCGTGGCGCTCGCCGGTGTCGATGTTCATCAGGGTCATGGCGCCGCCCCACACGCAGCCGGTGTCGAGGGCAAACACGCCAGGTTCGTCGCACTTGCCTTCAAGGGCGGCCCAGTGACCAAAGATGATCCTGGTGTCGCGGGTCTTGCGTTCCTTGTGGGCAAACCATGGTTTGTAGCCGGGCAGTGCCGTGTCGGCGCCTTCCTTGCTCTTGAGGTCCAGCTTGCCCTCGGCGGTGCAGAAGCGCATGCGTGTGAAATAGTTGGTAATCACCCGCAGGCGGGCGACGCCGGTAAGGTCGTTGTCCCACTTCACTGGCTCGTTGCCATACATGCCGTCGAGGTAGGCGGTGTACAGGCTGTTATCGGACAGGGCGTTTTCGACTTCGGCGGCGCACTTGAGGGCTTTTTTCAGCGTCCACTGCGGCGGGATACCGGCATGGACCAAGGCCATATTGCGGCTTTCGTCGTAATGCATGATCTTTTGCCGACGCAGCCAGTCAAGCAGTTGTGCGCGATCTGGCGCTTCGAGGATTTCGCGCAGGGTATCGCCCTTTTTCAGGCGCTCGATGTTATTGCCGGCCGCCAGCAGGTGCAGGTCATGGTTGCCCAGTACGCACACCAGGGAATCCCGCAGGCTATACAGGTAACGTAGCGTTTCCAGGGACTCGGGGCCGCGATTGACCAGGTCGCCGACCAGCCACAGGCGATCGTTGGCCGGGTCGAAGGCCACCCGTTCAAGCAGGCACTTGAGAGGCTCCAGACAGCCTTGCAGGTCGCCGACCGCGTACGTTGCCATCAGTGCAGGGCGCCTGGTACGGCGAGGCGGAAAGGCTTGATGATGGCGTCGAACAGTTTGCCATCAGTGGCTTTCATCTGATACGAGCCTTGCATGGTGCCGACCTTGGAGGTCATTACCGTGCCGCTGCTGTAAGTGTGGCTGGCGCCAATGTCGATCAACGGTTGCTGGCCGACAACGCCTGCGCCGCGAACTTCCTCGACCTGACCGTCACCGTCGGTGATCACCCAGTGGCGTGACAGCAGCTTGGCCGGCACCTGCCCGTTGTTTTTCACCGTGATGGTGTAGGCAAAGGCGAAGCGGTTCTGTTCAGGTTGCGATTGGTCCGCGAGGAAGCGGGTGACGACGCTGACGTCGATCTGGTAGCGAGGATCGGACATGCAAGAGGCCTTAAAAGCAAAAGCGGAGGACAGCAGATGCGGATCAGTCTAGGCCAAGAGGTGGGCACTAGGCCAGACATGTGTCTGGCCATGCCTGGGGGGTTCAGTCGGCGACTGGCGCAGGCTGGATGGCAAGTTGGTCGGCCAGGCGCACGAACGCGGCGAGGTCCAGTTGCTCGGGGCGCAGGCTGCCGTCGACGCCGGCTGCTTCGATCTCGGCGTTGCTCAGCAGGGCTTTGAGTGTGTTGCGCAGGGTCTTGCGGCGCTGGTTGAACGCCTCACGCACCACGCGTTCCAGCAATTTGTGATCCTTGGCCGGGTGTGGCAGCACGGCGTGAGGCACCAGGCGCACGATGGCCGAATCGACCTTCGGCGGCGGGTTGAATGCGCCCGGGCCGACATTGAACAGGTGTTCGACGCGGCAGTGGTACTGAACCATGATCGACAATCGGCCCCAATCACCACCACCAGGGCCGGCAGCCAGGCGTTCCACCACTTCTTTTTGCAGCATGAAGTGCATGTCGCGGATGATCCCGGCGTTGTTCAGCAGGTGGAAAATCAGCGGTGTGGAGATGTTGTACGGCAGGTTACCCACCACACGCAGGCTATTAGGCGCGGCGTTGAGGGTATTGAAGTCGAACTTCAGTGCATCGCCCTGATGCAGGTTGAAGTTGGGCTTGCCGGCGAACTGCTGGTTGAGGATCGGGATCAGGTCCTTGTCCAGTTCCACCACGTCCAGTTGGCCGCCACTGGCGAGCAAGCCTTGGGTCAGCGCGCCCTGGCCCGGGCCGATTTCCAGCAGGCGGTCTTCTGGCTTGGCATGGATGGAGCGCAGGATACGGTCGATCACGCCTGCGTCGTGCAGGAAGTTTTGCCCGAAGCGCTTGCGCGCCCGGTGTTGGTAATGCTCGGTCATATACGGGTCTCGGCCATCTGATAGGCGGTTTCCAGGGCCACGTGCAGGCTGCCGGTATCGATCTTGCCGCTGCCTGCCAGGTCCAGGGCGGTGCCATGGTCGACGGAGGTGCGGATGATCGGCAGGCCCAGTGTCACGTTGACTGCGGCGCCGAAGCCTTTGTACTTCAGCACGGGCAGCCCCTGGTCATGGTACATCGCCAGCACTGCGTCGCAGTGCTCCAGATATTTGGGGGTAAACAGAGTGTCTGCTGGCAGTGGGCCACGCAGGTCCATGCCTTCCAGGCGCAGACGCTCCAGGGTTGGTTCAATGATGTCGATTTCTTCATGGCCCAAGTGTCCGCCTTCGCCGGCGTGGGGGTTGAGCCCGCAGACCAGGATGCGCGGTTGGGCGATGCCGAATTTTTGTTGCAGGTCGGCATGCAGGATGCGCGTAACGCGCTCCACACGCTCGGCGGTGATGGCGTCGGCAATGTCGCGCAATGGCAGGTGCGTGGTCACCAGGGCGACCCGCAGGCCGCGTGTGGCCAGCATCATGACGACTTGAGCGGTGTTGGTCAGCTCGGCCAGGAACTCGGTGTGGCCGGAAAACGCAATGCCCGATTCGTTGATCACGCCCTTGTGGACCGGCGCGGTGATCATGCCGGCGAAGTCGCCGTCGATGCAGCCTTGCCCCGCGCGGGTCAGGGTTTCCAGGACGAACGCCGCATTGGCCTTGTCGAGTTGACCGGCAACGACCTTGGCTTGCAGCGGGGTGTTCCACACATACAAGCTGCCGGCGGGCGCCGGCAGGTCGGGCCAGTTGCCCGGTGCCACGTCCAGCAGACTGACGACCACACCCAGCTGCGCGGCCCGCTCAAGGAGCAGGTCGCGGCTGGTAATGGCAATCAGGGGGTGCGGCTGGGGGTGCGAGGCGAGCAGCAGGCACAGGTCTGGACCAATGCCGGCCGGCTCGCCGGGTGTCACGGCGAAACGCTGGGGTTTCACGGAGCTGCCTGGTCGGTGCCTGTTTGCTCGGCGCCTGGCAGCTTGTTTTCCACGTAGGCTTCGTCACGGATCTGACGCAGCCAGGTTTGCAGCTCTTCGTCGTATTTGCGGTTACGCAGTACGTTCAACGCCTGCTGCTCGCGGGCCTGGCTGGTGTTGTCGGTGGCGCGACGACCAAGGACTTCCAGTACATGCCAGCCATATTGGGTCTTGAACGGCTTGGACAGTACGCCTTGCGGAGTATCGGCCATTACCTGCTGGAACTCAGGCACCAGGGCTTTCGGGTCGATCCAGTTCAGGTCGCCGCCGTTGAGGGCGGAACCTGGGTCTTCCGAGAAGCTCTTGGCCAGGGTGGCGAAGTCTTCACCGCTTTCGATGCGGTCATAGATCTTCTGGGCCAGTTCCTTGGTTTGGGCCTCGGTGCGGATTTCGCTTGGTTTGACCAGGATATGACGAACATGCACTTCGTCTTTCAGCGAGGTCTCGCCACCGCGACGTTCCAGCAACTTCAGGATGATGAAGCCGCCTGGGGTGCGGGCTGGCTGGGTGATGCCACCCACTTCCATGGCACTCAGTTCACGGTCGAACGGAGGTGGCAGTTGAGCAGCTTTACGCCAGCCCATATCACCACCTTCAAGGGCGTTGTCGCTGCCGGACTGGGCAATGGCCATCTGGGCAAAGTCAGCGCCGGCTTTCAGGCGATCATAGATAGCCTGGGTTTTCGCCGCTGCCGCATTCAGTTGCTCGGAGTTGGCACTGTCCGGCGTCGGAATCAGGATATTGGCCAGGTGCAGTTCTTCGGAAAGCTGCATCTTGCCCAGGTCCGAGGCCAGGAAGTTCTTCACTTCCTGCTCGGATACCTGGACCCGCTCGGCAACGCGACGCTGGCGCACACGGCTGATGATCATTTCGCGGCGGATCTGGTCACGGGCGTCTTCATACGAAAGACCATCGTGGGCCAGGGCCGCGCGGAATTGATCAATGCTCATGTTGTTGCGCTGAGCGATGGTGCCGACCGCCTGGTTCAGTTCTTCGTCCGAAATGCGGATGCCGGAACGCTCGCCGATCTGCAGTTGCAGGTTTTCGACGATCAGGCGTTCCAGTACCTGCTGGTCCAGCACGCTGGTCGGTGGCACGCCACCGCCACGCTTGGCGATGGTTTGCTGCACTTCCTTGACGCGCTGGTCCAGTTGGCTTTGCATGATCACGTCGTTATCGACGATGGCCACTACTTTATCCAGTTGCTGAACCGCAGCGTGAGCCGATACGGTGCCCAGGAACAGCGCGCCCAGCACTAGCGGGCGCAGACAATCAGAAAGCTTGGTCTTCACGTTCACGATAACCTTCAATGCCTTTGTCGAGGAAGCTCTCTACCTTGGCGCCGGTCAGGCCGCCGAGTCCTTTGAGGACGATCTGCAGGAAGAGCCCGTGGTCACCCTTTTCGTTAAGCGGGGCGATCTGGCTGTATTCGTCGTTGGAAACCCAGTAACGGTTGATGACGCGCAGTTTCCAGCAGCAGTTGTCGTATTCGAAACCACCGAAGGCTTCCAGGGTACGGTTGCGAGCGTAGTCATACTGCCAGCGGGTGATCAGGTTCCACTGGGGAATGATCGGCCACATCATCGAGAAGTCGTGTTGTTGGATTTTGTAGTAATCCTTCACGTAGTTCGGATCGCCTGGTTGACCGTAGTCGCCACCGAACTGCCATTTGCCGGTCAACTGGTTGTAGACGACCTGGTCGTTACGATAGCGATAACCGACGTTGATGATCTTGTTCGGGTTGTCTTCCGGCTGGTAGTGAAGCATCGCGCTACCGGAACGAGGGCTGTGCTCCTCGGTGTCCCAGTTGTAGTCGGCAGTGGCGCGCCAGTCGCGGTTGAAGCGGAACTCGTAGTCCAGGGCAACGGGCGATACGTCGGACTGTGCATCGGCACGGTCGGCCGCCAGGATGCCAGGCAGTTGTACTTCACGATCCTTGAAGTACACAGCCTGCCCCACGGATACGCGTTGACGCTCGAAACCGTTTTCTTCGATCCACCGGCTGGTCAAGCCCAGGGACAGCTTGTTCTCGTCGCCGATACGGTCGGAGCCGCTGAAGCGGTTGTCGCGGAACAGGGACGCGTAGCTGAACGAGTATTCGCTGGTGTCGAAGACCGGGATATCGGCCTGGTCCTTGTTCGGCACGTACAGGTAGAACGCGCGCGGCTCGAGGGTCTGGCGATAATCCTTGCCGAACCAGTTGGTGTTGCGATCGAAGTACAGGCCGCTGTCGACGCTGGCCACCGGAACCGCACGGTCCTGGGAGCTCTTGAAGGTGCCGCCCGCGTACGGGTTGGCTGCGGTTGCCGCATTCTGATCAGCAATGATCTGGTTCTTGCCGATGTTATCCAGGTCCAGATCGTACTTGGTGTACACGTACTTGAGCTTCGGCGTTACAAAGCCGTAGGTCCAGTTCATCGGGTACTCGACAGCCGGCGCTACGTTCAGGCGCGTGCCATTGGCACGGGTAAGACCGCGGACATAAGTGTCGAGGCGGCGCTCGATGTCCCCGTTCTCATTGCTGAAATTGCCGTTTTCCAGGTCGCGATCAAAGCGTACGGCTTCGGTCTCATAACTGAAGTTCAAGCCACCCGGATGATAAGGCAGGGTACCGTTGAAGGTGATCTGCGGCAGGCGGTTATACGGCGTGACCTGGGAGATCGTTGCCAACTGGTAAGCCTGCAGGTTCAGGCGTGCCTGGAAGGTGTCACCGCGATAAGCCACGGAGCCCTGCTGGTTGACGTAGTCGCGGCTCTCGACACCTTCCTGGTAGGACTTGAGGTCCTGGAAGTAGTAAGGGTCACTGATCGTGGTGTAGTCGACCTGGGTCAGTACACGCGAATCCAGCCCGCCCTTGTGCTGCCAATTGAGCATGTAGCGGGTTTTTTCGTAGTCGGTCTGCTTCTTGCGTTCGTCGTTGTCGTCGTTCAGGTACGCGCCGCCGAACTGGCCTTCGCTGGACTTGGTGAGGTAGCGGAATTCGCCTTCCATCATCATGCCGCGCTTGGTCATGTATTGCGGGTACAACGTGGCGTCGTAGTTTGGCGCCAGGTTGAAGTAGTACGGCGTGACCAGGGTAAAGCCGGTTTCGCCGCCGGTGCTGAAGCTCGGTGGCAGGAAGCCGGACTGACGACGGTCGTCGATCGGGAAGTAGATGTAAGGGGTGTACAGGATCGGAATGTTCTTGATCCGCAGCGTCGCGTTGGTGGCCGTACCGAAACCGGTGGCCGGGTTCAACGTGATGTTGTTGCCCCTGAGCTGCCAGGCATTGCTGTCCGGCTCGCAGGTGGTGTACGTACCATCCTTGAGGCGGATGATCGCGTTTTCGGCGCGCTTGGCATACAGCGCGTTACCGCGGATACGCGACTTGTGCAGCACGTATTCGGCGTTGTCGATCTGCGCAGCGCCGGTATCCAGTTGAACCTGGGCGTGGTCGCCGACGATCAATGCACCGTTGTCGCGCAGTCGCACGTTACCGTTCAGCTCGCCACGGTTCTCGGCCTGGTACAGGCTGGCTTCTTCCGACTCCAGCTGCATGCTGCCCTGGCGCATGACGACGTCACCGGCCAGGGTTGCGACTTGTTGTTCCTGCTCGTAACGAGAGGCCTTGGCACCGATGAAGGTGGGCGCATCGCTCTTGTTCGTCTTGTCGTTCATGCCAGGACGAGTTGGCTCGATGTACGCGCCGCCGCAGTAAGGACCGGTTTCCGCCAGCTGGGCTGCGGTCAACTTTTCGCGAGGCACCCAGTCCAAGTGGCTGTAGTCGGCGCTGCGCGAACGCAGGCCACGGCCTTTGGACTCGGTGACCAGTGCGGTCTTCGGCTCGGCTTCGGCACTGCCGCCAGCGTCGGCCTGCGCCGTGCTGTTGGCCGAGCTGACGGCTGCGCCGTCATGCACCGGGCGCGGTGGCAATGGGGCTGCGGCGGTCTTCGGCGCGCAGTCCCAGGCACCCGAAGCAGAGACTGAGCAGTCATACTGTTCCGCGGCGACCACGAATGAGGTGGCGAAGGGTTGCATGACCAGCAGACTGCCGGTTACCAGCAACGGAAATTTTCTACGAAACGCGGGGGATTTCAATGCCATCTTATTAGTCCGGGCTTCCTGCGTGCCATCTGCCCGCGGTTTGGGCCGCACGCCTCTCGATGGTCTGAAAAAGATGCGTGATAATAAAGCATGACCCGCTTGACGGCTAGCGCCGTCGGAGACCCTTGTAATGCCCGAGCAAGATCTACGTTTACAGCAGCTGGAAGTCTGGCTGGATGAGCAGTTGCCGATCCTTTTCAACGCTCAAGGCTGGGGTGCCGTACCCCCGGCCACATTGACCGCGGCCAGCAGCGACGCGAGTTTCAGGCGCTATTTCCGTTGGGAAGGCGGCGGTCGGACTTTCGTGGTAATGGACGCGCCGCCGCCTCAGGAAAACTGCAAGCCTTTCGTCGATATCGCTTATTTGTTGTCGACGTCGGGAATAAATGTTCCAAAAATTTATGCACAAGACTTGCCGCGAGGCTTTCTTTTGCTCAATGACCTGGGCAGAAAAACCTACCTGGACGTGATAAACGACGAAAACGCCGATCAATTGTTTGCCGATGCCATTGACGCCTTGCTGGCTTATCAGCAGTTGCCGATGGACGCACCACTGCCCAGCTATGACGTCGCCTTGCTGCGCCGTGAACTCGAATTGTTTCCCGAATGGTACGTGCGCCGACACTTGGGTCTCGAGCTGGATACCCGGCAGCATGCACTTTGGCAGCGTGCCAGCGATCACTTGATCGACAGCGCCCTGGCGCAACCCAAAGTGCTGGTGCACCGCGACTATATGCCACGCAACCTGATGATCAGCGAGCCTAACCCTGGCGTGCTGGATTTCCAGGACGCGGTGTATGGTCCGGTCACCTACGACATCACCTGCCTGTTCAAGGACGCCTTTCTCAGTTGGCCCCAGGCCCGTGTGCGGGAATGGCAGCGCGACTACTGGGAGCGTGCGGGCCAGGCCGGCATTCCGGTACAACCGGATTTCGAAGACTTCCTGCGCGCCAGCGACCTGATGGGCGTGCAGCGCCACCTCAAGGTTATCGGCATCTTTGCGCGCATCTGCCATCGCGACGGCAAGCCACGCTACCTGGCCGACGTACCGCGCTTCTTTGCTTATATAGAGGCGGTGCTGGACGATCGCCCGGAGTTGAGCGAACTGGCTGAGTTACTGACCAGCCTGCGCCAGCCCGCAGAGGCCGGCGTATGAAGGCCATGATCCTGGCCGCCGGCAAAGGCGAGCGGATGCGTCCGCTCACCTTGCACACCCCCAAGCCGCTGGTGCAGGCCGGCGGCAAGCGCCTGATCGAGTACCACCTGGAGGCGCTGGCCAAGGCCGGCTTTACCGATGTGGTGATCAACCATGCCTGGCTCGGCCAGCAGATCGAGCGCTACCTGGGGAATGGCGCGCAGTTCGGCTTGCGTATCCGCTACTCCCCGGAGGGCGAACCGCTGGAAACCGGCGGCGGGATTTTCCAGGCGCTGCCGTTGCTGGGGGATGAGCCATTCCTGGTGGTCAACGGCGATATCTGGACCGACTACGACTTCACCCGACTCAAGCAGCCGCTTAAGGGCCTGGCTCATCTGGTGATGGTCGACAACCCGGCACATCACCCCTCGGGCGGTGATTTCTACCTTGATCAGGGCTTGCTTCATGATGCGGCGCCCGGTGCCGATAACCTGACCTTCAGTGGCATTTCAGTGCTCGACCCCCGGCTGTTCGAGGGTTGCAACGCCGGTGCCTTCAAGCTGGCGCCGCTGCTGCGTGCGGCCATGGCGAAAGGTTTGGTAACGGGGGAACACATGGCGGGACGCTGGATTGATGTCGGCACGCTGGAGCGCCTGGCGCACGTCGAAACCCTGCTGACAGCGGGGCAGTAGCATGTTGTGGCCAGGGACGCTGATCGGCGCCGGGGCTGGCTTTGCCATTGCCAGTATTCCGGGGGCCTTGTTGGGTGCGCTGTTGGGGCAGGCGCTGGATCGCCGCCTGCAACTGCACAGTTGGGCACAGTTGCGCGAGCGCTTGGGCGGGCGTCCGGCGTTACGCAATGACGAGTTATTGTTTGTGTTGCTCGGGCGCCTGGCCAAAAGCAACGGGCGTGTGGTGGACGGGCATATCCAGCAGGCGCGGCAGGAAATGCGCTCACTGGACATGACCGAATCGGCCCAGCGCCGCGCGATTGCGGCGTTCAACCGCGGCAAATCCGGTTCCGACCGGGTACGCCGCTACCTGCGTGTGCTCAAGGCCCAGCCCCATGCGGCGGAAGGGGTGTTGCGGGCGTGCTGGCGGATGGTCTGGGCGGACGGCAAGGCGGATGCCGCCGAGCGCGACTTGATCGACCTGTGGGGGAAGTGGTTGGGCTGGACACCGCAACAGCTCCAGGCGCTGGCGGCCGACTACACACCTGAGCGCAAGCCGCTGGTCAATCGTGGCACGACCTACCAGGAAGCGTTGCGCTTGCTCGGCGTGACAGCTACCACCGAGCCGTCGGTCATCAAGCGTGCCTATCGCCGCCTGCTGAGCCGTCACCACCCGGACAAGGTGGCCGGCAGTGGCGCCACCCCCGCGCAAGTGCGTGAAGCGACCGAGCGCACCCGTGAATTGCACAATGCCTATTCGTTGATTCGCGAGCGCCGGGATTTTCGTTAGAGGCCACTATTTCACGGATAACCACATTGGTTCTGTGCTGATCCTCAGTCGGCGCTGGCCTGCGGGCTCAACCAGCCGCGAACCCGGCGATACAACTGTTCCTGCTCGGCGGCGCTGTTGCCGGGCAGGGTCTTCAACGACACCTGCTTATAGCCGTCATTTTTCAAGCGCTTCGCAGCCTGGGCGCGTGCCAGGGCGTTATTGCGTGCTTGAGCGTTGTCTTGATAGAAGACGTCGGCCGTCGGCAGCTTCAGCGCCGGCGCCAGTTGCTGCACGTCGGGATGACGCCCGGCAGGCGTCTGGGCGGCAACCATCACGAGCTTCTGCACCTGGGAGGGTTGTTTTTCAGTCAGGTAACGCGCCGCCCACCAGGCGCCAGTGCCATGGCCCACCAGCACCACCGTGCGTGCGCTCTGGGTCTGGGCAAAAGCCACGGCGGCATCGATGCGCGCAAAGATGCGCGAGGCGTCGGTCTTGTCCTGTTCGTCTGCACCCGGGACCACCGCCGGGTCGGTGCCTTCCGCCTCGGCGCTGGCGGCTTGCTCGATCGGCTTGTCGGCGGTGCTCGCGTCTTTACTGCTGGTGTCGACGGTGGCGTTGGGTGCTTCCATGACGCGCGGTGGCAGGGTGTCCATGCTCACGTCCGGTAACGACAGGCTGAGGCTGCCCCAATTGGCATCCGGCAATTTACGTCGCAACGGGCCGATTGCTTGCGGCCAGTCAGCATTTTCGCCGGCGCCCGGTACGATAATCACCACGCCTTCGGGTTCGGCGCTGTTGGCCGGTTTCCACAGGGCAAGGAATGAATCACTGCCGGCCTGCAACTGTTGCTGTTCCTGCTGCGGGATTTTGCGTTCCAGGGCGCTGGCCTCTTCCTGGCTACGCTCGGGCAGGGATTGGCGTTCGACGGGTTTTTCGGCAGCCGGTGCCGGTGCGTCTTCAGCCTGCACAGAAAAGGCACTGGTAAACAGCAGTGACAGGCACAATGCTGGCAGTGCCGAACGGTTTCGATAGGACATCGTTGATTTCCGGCCAGAAGTGATTCCAGCAGCCTAATGGGTTGGTCAGTATTTGTCAGTGATGTGAGACGTGGATCATGGGTTTTCGCTGTCTGCTGGTTATCGGCTGTTTGTGCCTTGCCTTGATGGCCAACGCTTCCCCCACGCCCGCCACACCGCAGGCGCAGCTGAATGCGCCGCAGCGCGAATGGCTGGCCCGGCACCCGGAGCTGCGGGTGGGCGTGGTCTTGCAGGCGCCTTACGCGCAATACGACCGACGCCTGCAGCGCTTGTCCGGGGCGAATGTCGAGTTGATGCAGTGGCTGGCCAAGGCACTGAATATCGAGCTGACCTGGCGCAACTTCCCTGATCAGGAGCAGTTGGAGGCGGCCGTACGCGACGACGAGGTGGACATTGCCCCTGGCCTGCAGCAAACCCCGGCCGGTTTGCGCCTGTGGCAGTTCACCGACCCGTATATGCGTGTGCCTCAACACATTGTCGGCATCCGCGAGGGTGGTGGTGCCGTGGAGTTGGAGAAGCTCGACGATCAATCCCGTGTTGCCGTGCGCATGCCCAGTGCTGTGGCCGATTACCTGCGTAGTACCTATCCCGGCCTCAACCTGCAAGGCGTGCCCATGGAGCGCCAGGCCTTGCAGTTGTTGGTCAGCCAGCAGGCGCGTTATGCCGTGGTGGATGAAGCGCAATTAAGCCGCTTGTCTGCAGAGGCGGAGTTCAGCGGGCTGGCGGTGGTCGGGGACATCGGCCTGCCGCAATTGCTGCGGGTCGCCACGCGGCGGGACTGGCCGGAACTGGCCGGCATCATGGAAAGTGCCCTGAGCGCGATCCCGGCCCGCGACCTGGATCAACTGCACAGTCGCTGGCTGCAACCCAAATACCCACGTTTATCCGAATCCAAAGGCCTTTGGCAGAACCTCAGCCTGCTGCTCGGCCTGTTGCTGCTCGCCAGCCTGGCCGTGGTGTTCTGGCAGCGCCGCCAGCAACGCGTGCTGGAGCACGACCTGCTGGCCGCCCGCGAAGAAAGCGCCGCCCGTGCCGCCGGTGCCGAAGCGTTGCGCTTGACGCAGTTTTCCATCGACCAGAGCACCGTCGGCATCCTCTGGGTCAACTGGGACAGCCACGTGCGCTACGCCAATCGTGCGGCCGAGAGCATGCTGGGTTACGAGCCCGGTGCACTGATCGAACGGCCGCTGGTCGACCTCGACCCGACCCTGGATATGGACCGCTGGCTCAACCTGTGGAAGCGCGCACGGGCCAGCGAAGAGGGGCCGCAGAACTTCGCCACCGATTGTTTGCGCGCCGATGGCAGCATCCTGCCGGCCAACGTGTCCTTGAGCTTTCTGCGATTTGCCGAGGCGGAATACCTGGTTGTCTACCTGAACGATGTCACCGAACTGCGCCGCACCCTGGCCGCCTTGATGCAGAGTGAAGCGCAACTGCGCGAGTTGTCCGCCCACCTGGAAACCGTGCGCGAAGAAGAAAAGGCCCGCATCGCCCGGGAAGTGCACGACGAACTCGGGCAAATGCTCACGGTGCTCAAGCTGGAAACCTCCATGTGCGAGCTGTCCTACGCGCAACTGGATCCTGGCCTGCATGAGCGCTTGAACAGCATGAAGCGCCTTATCGCCCAACTGTTCCAGTTGGTGCGGGACGTGGCGACGGCGCTGCGCCCGCCGATTCTCGATGCCGGGATTGCCTCGGCCATCGAATGGCAGGCGCGGCGTTTCGAAGCGCGCACGCAGATTCCCTGCCTGGTGCAAGTGCCGGATAACCTGCCGGCCTTGAGCGATGCCAAGGCCATCGGCCTGTTCCGTATCCTGCAAGAGGCGCTGACCAATGTGATGCGCCATGCCCAGGCGCATACTGTCGAACTGACCCTGGCGGTGGAAGGCACCGACCTGCGGCTGACCATCAGCGACGATGGCGTCGGTTTCGTCCAGGCCCAGGGGCGCCCGGTGTCGTTTGGCCTGGTGGGGATGCGCGAGCGGGTGCTGATCATGGGCGGGAAACTGAGCCTGGACAGTCAATTGGGCGAGGGCACCACCCTGAGTGTCACGGTGCCTTTGGATGCATAACGATAAGAGGAAGCCCTTGTGATCCGTGTACTGGTAGCCGAAGACCACACCATCGTTCGTGAAGGCATCAAGCAATTGATCGGCCTGGCCAAGGACCTGCTGGTGGTGGGGGAGGCGAGTAATGGCGAGCAGTTGCTCGAGACCTTGCGCCATGTGCCTTGCGAGGTGGTGTTGCTGGACATCTCGATGCCAGGCGTGAATGGCCTGGAAGCGATTGCGCGCATTCGTGCGCTGAGCAATCCGCCGGCGATCCTGGTGCTGTCGATGCACGATGAGGCGCAAATGGCCGCTCGCGCCCTCAAGGTGGGTGCTGCGGGTTACGCCACCAAGGACAGCGACCCCGCGCTGCTGCTGATGGCGATTCGCAAGGTCGCGGCCGGCGGGCGCTACATCGACCCGGACCTGGCGGACCGCATGGTCTTCGAGGTCGGCCTGACGGATTCAAGGCCTTTGCATTCGCTGCTGTCCGAGCGTGAATTCTCCGTGTTCGAGCGCCTGGCCCAGGGCGCCAACGTCAATGACATCGCCCAGCAACTGGCGTTGAGCAGCAAGACCATCAGCACTCACAAGGCGCGGCTGATGCAAAAGCTGAATATCACCTCCCTGGCCGAGCTGGTGAAGTACGCCATGGAGCACAAGCTCCTCTAACCACATATCCAATAACGACAACCCCAAAACACCGCCGAACCCATTCTTGCCGCTTGCAGCTCGCCTCTTGCCGCTGCCCTGTCCCATCCCCGCCATCCGTGTAGGGCGATCCCTACCCCAAACCTTCCATCCGGCTGATGCCATTCTCTCCTGGCCCCCGATTTCCGGGGTCTCGCGCCTGGACTACGCTTGTGCCACAGCAGTCCAAAACACAAAGGTGCGGGTATGAGCGAGGTGGATTCAAATGATGTGCTGGTCAGCTTTCGTGGCGTGCAGAAGAGCTACGACGGCGAGAACCTGATCGTCAAAGACCTCAACCTGGAGATTCGCAAGGGCGAGTTCCTCACCCTGCTCGGGCCTTCCGGTTCGGGCAAGACCACCAGCCTGATGATGCTGGCCGGCTTCGAAACGCCGACCGCCGGCGAAATCCAGCTGGCCGGGCGCTCGATCAACAACGTGCCGCCGCACAAGCGCGACATTGGCATGGTGTTCCAGAACTACGCGCTGTTCCCGCACATGACCGTCGCCGAGAACCTCGCGTTCCCGCTGTCGGTGCGCGGCTTGAGCAAGACCGATATCAGCGAGCGGGTCAAACGCGTGCTCAGCATGGTCCAGCTCGACGCCTTCGCCCAGCGCTATCCGGCGCAACTGTCCGGCGGCCAGCAGCAGCGTGTGGCCTTGGCCCGGGCGCTGGTGTTCGAGCCGCAACTGGTGCTGATGGACGAACCCCTCGGTGCCCTCGACAAGCAACTGCGCGAACACATGCAGATGGAGATCAAGCACCTGCACCAGCGCCTCGGCGTGACCGTGGTGTACGTGACCCACGACCAGGGCGAAGCCTTGACCATGTCCGACCGCGTGGCGGTGTTCCACCAGGGCGAGATCCAGCAGATCGCTGCGCCACGCACCTTGTATGAAGAGCCGAAGAACACCTTCGTCGCCAACTTCATCGGTGAAAACAACCGCCTCAATGGTCGCCTGCACAGCCATACCGGCGAGCGTTGCCTGGTGGAGCTGGCGCGCGGCGAGAAGGTCGAGGCGCTGGCGGTGAACGTCGGCCAGATCGGCGGTCCGGTGACCCTGTCGGTGCGCCCTGAGCGTGTCAGCCTCAATGGCTCCAGCGAAAGCTGCGTCAACCGTTTCTCCGGGCGGGTGGCGGAATTCATCTACCTGGGCGACCACGTGCGCGTGCGCCTGGAAGTCTGCGGCAAGGCCGATTTTTTTGTGAAACAACCGATCGCCGAGCTGGACCCGGCGTTGGCGGTCGGCGACGTGGTACCGATTGGCTGGCAAGTCGAGCACGTTCGCGCACTCGACCCACTTCTAGAGGCGAATTGATCGCCCCATGGCTTCACCAACCCTGCACGTGGAGAGAACAACAATGTTGAGATCCCTGAAATATTCCGTCCTGGCCCTGAGCTTGATGGGCGCGACACAGGCCATGGCTGGCCCGGACCTGACCGTCGTGTCCTTTGGCGGTGCGAACAAGGCTGCACAGGTCAAGGCTTTCTATGCGCCTTGGGAAAGCGCGGGCAACGGCAAGATCGTCGCCGGCGAGTACAACGGTGAGATGGCCAAGGTGAAAGCCATGGTCGACACCAAGAGCGTGTCCTGGGACCTGGTGGAGGTGGAGTCGCCGGAGTTGTCCCGTGGCTGTGACGAAGACATGTTCGAGCCGCTGGACCCGAAACTGTTTGGCAACAGCGCCGACTACGTGAAGGGCGCGATCCAGCCGTGCGGCGTGGGCTTCTTCGTATGGTCGACCGTTCTGGCCTACAACGCGGACAAACTGGCTTCTGCGCCAACCAGTTGGGCGGATTTCTGGGACACCAAGAAATTCCCGGGCAAGCGCGGCCTGCGCAAGGGCGCCAAGTACACCCTGGAATTCGCCTTGATGGCCGACGGTGTTGCACCGAAGGACGTGTACAAAGTGCTGGCCGGCAAAGATGGCCAGGACCGTGCGTTCAAGAAACTCGACGAACTCAAGCCGTCGATCCAGTGGTGGGAAGCCGGCGCACAACCGCCGCAATACCTGGCCTCGGGTGACGTGGTGATGAGCTCGGCCTACAACGGCCGCATCGCCGCGGTGCAAAAAGAAAGCAACCTGAAAGTGGTGTGGAACGGCGGCATCTACGACTTCGACGCTTGGGCCATCCCTAAAGGCCTGTCCAAGGAGCGTGCCGAAGCGGCGAAGAAATTCATCGCCTTCTCGGTGCAGCCGCAGCAGCAGAAGACCTACTCGGAAAACATCGCCTACGGCCCGGCCAACACCCAAGCCGTACCGTTGCTGGCCAAGGACATCCTCAAGGATATGCCGACTACGCCGGAAAACATCGCCAACCAGGTGCAGATCGACGTGAGCTTCTGGGCGGATAACGGTGAACAGCTCGAGCAGCGCTTCAACTCCTGGGCTGCTAAATAACACCGCCTAACCCTTGTGGGAGGGGGCTTGCTCCCGATGACGGTGTGTCAGGCGACACATGTGCTGACTGACCCACCGTCATCGGGAGCAAGCCCCCTCCCACAGGTTATTGCATTCATTTTCTGAATCGGAGTTTGCCATGGATATCGCCATTCCTGGCCCCACCCTCAAGCAGCGCCTGGCGCGTGCCGAGCGGCTCAATCGCTGGAAGGCCCAGGCCTTGATTGCGCCGCTGGTGCTGTTTTTGCTGCTGGTGTTCCTGGTGCCGATTGTTGCGCTGCTGTTTAAAAGCGTCGGCAACCCGGAAGTGGTGGGCGGTCTGCCGCGTACCGTAGTGGCGGTGACGGCCTGGGACGGTCGTGGTCTGCCGGGTGAGCCGGTGTACCAGGCCCTCAGTGAGGACTTGGGCGAGGCACGCAAAAACCAGACCCTGGGCGACCTGTCCAAACGCTTGAACATGGAACTGGCCGGCTATCGCAGCCTGCTGACCAAAACCGCGCGGGCGCTGCCGTTTACCGAAGCGCCTGGCTCTTATAAAGAAGCGCTGGAAAACCTCGACGAACGCTGGGGCGACCCGGCGTACTGGCAGGCGATCCGGCGTAATACCAGCAGCCTGACACCGTTTTACCTGCTGGCGGCCGTCGATCATCGCATCGACGACCTTGGCGAAGTGGCCCCGGCCACCCCGGACCAGGCGATCTACCTGGACATCTTCGCCCGCACCTTCTGGATGGGCCTGGTGATCACCGCCATCTGCCTGCTGCTGGCTTATCCGCTGGCGTATTTGCTGGCCAACCTGCCGGCGCGCAAAAGCAACCTGCTGATGATTCTGGTGTTGCTGCCGTTCTGGACCTCGATCCTGGTGCGGGTGGCGGCATGGATCGTGTTGCTGCAATCCGGCGGGCTGATCAACAGTGCGCTGATGGGCATGGGCCTGATCGACAAACCCCTGGAGCTGGTGTTCAACCGCACCGGGGTCTACATCTCCATGGTGCATATCCTGCTGCCGTTCATGATTTTGCCGATCTACAGCGTGATGAAAGGCATCTCGCCCACCTACATGCGTGCGGCGATCTCCCTGGGCTGTCACCCGTTCGCCAGCTTCTGGCGCGTGTACTTCCCACAGACGTATGCCGGTGTCGGCGCCGGCTGCCTGCTGGTGTTCATCCTGGCGATTGGTTACTACATCACCCCGGCACTGCTGGGCAGCCCGAACGACCAGATGGTCAGCTACTTCGTGGCCTTCTACACCAACACCAGCATCAACTGGGGCATGGCGACGGCGTTGGGCGGCTTGCTGCTGCTGGCGACCGTGGTGCTGTACCTGATCTACAACCGGCTGGTGGGCGCCAGCCGCCTGCGCCTGAGCTGAGGAGACCTTGCGATGCTGAGCCCTTATATGTCACCAGTGGAACGGGTGTGGTTCTACAGCTTGCGGATCCTCTGCGGCTTGATCCTGTTGTTCCTGATCTTGCCTGTGCTGGTGATCATCCCGCTGTCGTTCAACAGCGGCAGTTTCCTGGTGTATCCGCTGCAAGGCTTCTCGCTGCATTGGTACCAGGATTTCTTCGCCTCGGCGGAATGGATGCGTGCGTTGAAGAACAGCATCATCGTCGCCCCGGCCGCCACGGTATTGGCCATGGTGTTCGGCACCCTGGCGGCGATCGGCCTGACCCGTGGGAATTTCCCCGGCAAGGCGTTGGTGATGGCCCTGGTGATTTCGCCGATGGTGGTGCCGGTGGTGATTATCGGTGTGGCCAGCTACCTGTTTTTTGCGCCACTGGGCCTGGGCAACAGTTTCTTCTCGCTGATCGTGGTGCATGCGGTGCTTGGGGTGCCGTTTGTGATCATCACCGTGTCGGCGACCTTGCAGGGTTTCAACCATAACCTGGTACGGGCCGCGGCCAGCCTGGGTGCCTCGCCTTTGACGGCGTTTCGCCGGGTAACCTTGCCGTTGATTGCACCGGGGGTGATCTCCGGCGCGCTGTTTGCCTTCGCGACCTCGTTCGATGAGGTGGTGGTGACCCTGTTTCTCGCCGGCCCCGAGCAAGCGACCCTGCCGCGCCAGATGTTCAGCGGCATCCGCGAAAACCTCAGCCCGACGATTGCGGCGGCGGCGACCTTGCTGATTGCCTTCTCGGTGTTGCTGTTGCTGACCCTGGAGTGGCTGCGTGGGCGTAGCGAGAAACTGCGCACGGCCCAGGTCTAAAGCCCACACAGCCGCCTCCCACAGGGGGGCTGTGACCATTCAGCGCCTGAATGGAAGACAACCCGATCCAGTCAGCTACTCTTGTGCCAGCCCATCACCGATAAGAGGCCGCGCACATGAGTACTTCCTCATTCAAGATCGCCCACAAACTGCTGACTGGCGCTGGCGCCATTGAGCAACTCGCCGCCGAGCTGACGCGCCTGGATGTGGATAACCCGTTGATTGTTACCGACGCGGCGCTGGTCAAGTCAGGCACGGTGGCGCTGGCACTCGAACACCTGGGTGAGCGCCCTTACGAGATTTTCGACCGCGTGCTGCCTGACCCGGAAATCTCCATCGTCGAAGACTGCATGCAGGCGTACCGCGACGGTGGCCACGACGGCCTGATCGGCCTGGGCGGCGGCAGTGCCATCGATATTGCCAAGAGCGTTGCCGCCTATGCCGGTTACCACGGCGCCCTGGCGGACTTATTTGGCGTCGACCAGGTGCCGCGCAAGGGCCCGCCGCTGATCGCCATCCCGACCACCGCCGGCACCGGCTCGGAAGTGACCAATGTGGCGATCCTCTCCGACAAGGTCGCGCAGTTGAAGAAGGGCATCGTCAGCGACTACCTGCTGCCGGACGTCGCGCTGATCAGCCCGCAAATGACCCTGACCTGCCCGCGCAGCGTCACCGCTGCCAGTGGCGTGGATGCGCTGGTGCATGCGATTGAGTCCTACCTTTCCCTGAATGCCTCGCCGATCACGGATGCCCTGGCCATCGGTGCGATCAAGCTGATCGCCAAGGCGCTGCCCAAGGCCTACGCCAACCCGGCCAACCTGCAGGCCCGCGACGATATGGCCACCGCCAGCCTGATGGCCGGCATGGCCTTCGGCAATGCCGGGGTGGGCGCAGTGCATGCGTTGGCCTACCCGCTGGGCGGGCGGTTCAATATCGCCCATGGCGTCAGCAATGCGCTGTTGCTGCCCTATGTGATGCACTGGAACAAACTGGCCTGTGTCGAGCGCATGCAGGACATTGCCCAGGCCATGGGCGTGAATGTCAGCGGCCTGAGTGTCAACGATGCCGCCGACCAGGCCGTCGAGGCGATGACGCGATTGTGTGCCGCCGTGGAGATTCCTTCCGGCCTGCGCAGTTTCGGGGTTCCCGAAGACGCCATCCCGGCCATGGCCACGGAAGCGGCGGGTATCGAGCGCCTGATGCGTAACAACCCGCGCAAGCTCAGCGCGGCCGATATCGAGAAAATCTATCGGGCGGCGTACTAGCCGTTGAGTTAGGTCACGGTGCGCAGGGCAAAGCATGAGGTATACAATGCGCGCCATCGTGATTTAGCTCAAAAAAGGTGCGTCATGCAGCCCTTCGTTATTGCTCCATCGATTCTCTCCGCCGATTTCGCCCGCCTGGGTGAGGAAGTGGACAAGGTGTTGGCCGCCGGTGCCGACTTCGTGCACTTCGATGTCATGGACAACCACTACGTGCCCAACCTGACCATCGGTCCGATGGTCTGTGCGGCGCTGCGCAAGTACGGCATCACCGCGCCGATCGATGCGCACCTGATGGTCAGCCCGGTGGATCGCATCATCGGTGACTTCGTTGACGCCGGCGCGACCTATATCACCTTCCACCCGGAAGCCTCTCTGCACGTCGACCGCACCTTGCAATTGATCCGCGAGGGCGGTTGCAAAGCCGGCCTGGTGTTCAACCCGGCCACCCCGCTGGACGTGCTCAAGTACGTGATGGACAAGGTCGACATGGTGCTGCTGATGAGCGTCAACCCGGGCTTCGGCGGGCAGAAGTTCATCCCCGGTACCCTCGACAAGCTGCGCGAAGCCCGTGCGCTGATCGATGCGTCGGGCCGCGACATCCGCCTGGAAATCGACGGTGGGGTCAACGTCAACAATATCCGTGAAATCGCGGCCGCCGGCGCCGACACCTTCGTGGCCGGCTCGGCGATCTTCAACGCCCCGGACTATCAGGAAGTCATCGCCAAGATGCGCGCCGAATTGGCGCTGGCGCGTCCATGAGCGGCTTTGAGCAGCTGTTCCCCGGCAAACTGCCACGGCTGGTGATGTTCGATCTGGACGGTACCTTGATCGACTCGGTGCCAGACCTGGCGGCGGCGGTGGACGAGATGCTGCTCAAGCTGGGGCGCAAGCCGGCGGGGCTTGCGTCGGTACGCGAGTGGGTCGGCAATGGCGCACCGATGCTGGTGCGCCGGGCCCTGGCCAATCACATCGATGCCGAAGGTGTCGATGAGGTCGAGGCCGAGCACGCCCTGGAGCTGTTCAACGCAGCCTATGAACGCAGCCACGAACTGACCGTGGTCTACCCCGGCGTACGCGACACCCTCAAATGGCTGAGCAAGCAGGGCGTGGAAATGGCCCTGATCACCAACAAGCCGGAGCGCTTTGTCGCGCCGCTGTTGGACCAGATGAAAATTGGCCGTTATTTCCGCTGGATCATTGGTGGCGATACCTTGCCGCAGAAGAAACCCGACCCGGCGGCGCTGTTTTTCGTGATGAAAATGGCCAATATTCCGGCGTCCCAGTCGCTGTTTGTCGGCGATTCACGCAGTGACGTGCTGGCGGCGAAAGCGGCCGGCGTGCAGTGCGTGGCCCTGAGTTACGGCTACAACCATGGTCGTCCGATCGCCGAAGAGTCGCCGTCGCTGGTGATTGATGACCTGAGACTGCTAATCCCCGGTTGCTTGGGAGCTGGCGCTGAGATAACGTTGCCCGACATCGATCCGTCCCCTTCTGGAAATTCCATCGTGGTGGTCACTCGCAAACTCTGGATGAAAGTCATCAAGGCCCTGGCCCGCTGGCGTTGGCGCGCCTGACTGATCCTGGCCGCGCCATGCGGCACGTTTGCATACCTGACTGTTAGACCCTCACGCCACGAGGCACCTCATGATCCGCGAAGAATTCCTGCGTTTGGCCGCTGCCGGCTATAACCGTATCCCCCTGGCCTGCGAAACCCTGGCCGACTTCGACACGCCACTGTCGATCTACCTGAAGCTGGCCGACCAGCCCAACTCCTACCTGCTGGAGTCGGTACAGGGCGGCGAGAAATGGGGCCGTTACTCGATCATCGGCCTGCCATGCCGCACTGTGCTGCGGGTGCACGACCATCATGTGAGCATCAACCATGATGGTGTCGAGATCGAAAGTCATGAGGTCGAAGACCCGCTGGCCTTCGTCGAAGCCTTCAAGGCGCGCTACAACGTGCCGACCATCCCTGGCCTGCCGCGCTTCAACGGCGGCCTGGTGGGGTACTTCGGCTATGACTGCGTGCGCTATGTGGAAAAACGCCTGGGCAAATGCCCGAACCCTGACCCGCTGGGCGTGCCGGACATTCTGCTGATGGTCTCCGACGCGGTGGTGGTGTTCGACAACCTCGCCGGCAAGATGCACGCGATCGTGCTCGCCGACCCGTCCCAGGCCGACGCCTTCGAGCAAGGCCAGGCCAGCCTCGAAGCGCTGCTGGAAAAGCTGCGCCAGCCGATCACCCCGCGTCGCGGCCTGGACCTCAGCCGTCCGCCGGCGGCTGATCCGGTGTTCCGCTCCAGCTTTACCCAGGATGACTATGAGCGCGCGGTCGATACCATCAAGGAATACATCCTCGCCGGTGACTGCATGCAGGTGGTGCCGTCGCAACGCATGTCCATCGACTTCAAGGCGGCGCCCATCGACCTGTACCGGGCGCTGCGCTGCTTCAACCCGACGCCGTACATGTACTTCTTCAACTTTGGCGACTTCCACGTAGTGGGCAGCTCGCCGGAGGTGCTGGTGCGTGTCGAGGACAACCTGATCACCGTGCGCCCGATTGCCGGCACACGCCCGCGTGGCGCGACCGAAGAAGCGGATCTGGCGCTCGAAGAAGACCTGCTCAGCGACGACAAGGAAATCGCCGAACACCTGATGCTGATCGACCTGGGTCGTAACGACACCGGGCGTGTCTCGGAAATCGGCTCGGTGAAGTTGACCGAGAAGATGGTCATTGAGCGTTATTCCAACGTGATGCACATCGTGTCCAACGTCACCGGCGAGTTAAAAGCCGGGCTGACTGCGATGGACGCGTTGCGGGCGATTCTGCCGGCGGGCACCTTGTCGGGGGCGCCGAAGATCCGCGCGATGGAAATCATCGACGAACTGGAACCGGTCAAGCGCGGTGTCTATGGCGGCGCCGTGGGGTATTTCGCCTGGAACGGCAACATGGACACCGCCATTGCGATTCGCACGGCGGTGATCAAGGACGGGGAGCTGCACGTGCAGGCCGGTGGCGGGATTGTCGCCGACTCGGTGCCGGCCCTCGAATGGGAAGAAACCCTGAACAAGCGCCGCGCGATGTTCCGCGCCGTAGCGCTGGCTGAACAGACCCCCAATTCTTGAGGTTTCCCCCATGTTGCTGATGATTGATAACTACGATTCCTTTACCTACAACGTTGTGCAGTACCTGGGGGAGCTGGGCGCCGAGGTCAAGGTGGTTCGCAATGACGAACTGACCGTGGCCGAAATCGCTGCCCTGAACCCGGAGCGCATCGTGGTTTCGCCGGGCCCCTGCACGCCGACCGAGGCGGGTGTCTCCCTCGAGGCCATCAAGTACTTCGCCGGCAAGCTGCCGATCCTGGGCGTTTGCCTGGGCCATCAATCCATCGGCCAGGCCTTTGGCGGTGATGTGGTGCGCGCGCGCCAGGTGATGCACGGCAAGACCAGCCCGGTATTCCATAAAGACCTGGGCGTATTCCAGGCACTCAACAACCCGGTGACCGTGACCCGCTACCACTCGCTGGTGGTCAAGCGCGAAACCCTGCCGGAATGCCTGGAGCTGACCGCCTGGACCCAGCTGGAAGACGGCTCCGTCGACGAGATCATGGGCCTGCGTCACAAGACACTGAATATCGAAGGGGTGCAGTTTCATCCTGAATCGATCCTGACCGAGCAGGGCTACGAGCTGTTCGCCAACTTTCTCAAGCAGAGCGGCGGCACGCGCTAAGGACTTTCCATGGATATCAAGACTGCCCTGAGCCGTATCGTCGGCCATCTGGACCTGAGCACCGCTGAAATGAGCGATGTGATGCGCGAAATCATGACCGGTCAATGCACCGATGCGCAGATTGGCGCCTTCATGATGGCGATGCGCATGAAGAGCGAAAGCATCGACGAGATCGTCGGCGCTGTATCGGTGATGCGTGAGCTGGCGGACAAGGTCGAGCTCAAGACCCTTGACGGCGTGGTCGACGTGGTCGGCACCGGCGGTGACGGTGCGAACATCTTCAACGTCTCGACGGCCTCTTCCTTTGTGGTGGCGGCGGCGGGTTGCACCGTGGCCAAGCACGGTAACCGCGCGGTGTCCGGCAAGAGCGGCAGTGCCGACCTGCTGGAAGCGGCCGGCATCTACCTGAACCTCACGCCGGTACAAGTGGCGCGCTGCATCGACAACGTCGGCATCGGCTTTATGTTTGCCCAGTCCCATCATGGTGCAATGAAGCACGCCGCCGGCCCGCGCAAAGACCTGGGCCTGCGTACCCTGTTCAACATGCTCGGCCCGCTTACGAATCCGGCCGGTGTGAAGCACCAAGTGGTGGGCGTGTTCAGCCAGGCACTGTGCCGGCCATTGGCTGAAGTGCTGCAACGCATGGGCAGCAAGCATGTGCTGGTGGTGCACTCCAAAGACGGCCTGGACGAGTTCAGCCTGGCCGCGCCAACGTTTGTGGCGGAGCTGAAGGATGACCAAATCACCGAATACTGGGTCGAACCGGAAGACTTGGGCATGAAGAGCCAGAGCCTGCACGGCCTGGCGGTGGAAAGCCCGGCGGCGTCCCTGGAGCTGATTCGCGATGCCCTGGGGCGTCGTAAGACCGAGAACGGTCAAAAAGCCGCGGAAATGATTGTTCTGAATGCTGGCGCGGCACTTTACGCAGCCGATCATGCCTATAGTCTTAAGGAAGGTGTCGAATTGGCCCACGATGCGCTGCACACCGGTCTGGCTCGTGAAAAGCTCGAAGAGCTGGGAGCATTCACCGCTGTATTCAAGATGGAGAATGAAGGATGAGCGTGCCGACCGTTCTGGAAAAAATCCTGGCCCGCAAGGCTGAAGAAGTCGCCGAACGCCGTTCCCGTGTGAGCCTGGCCGAGTTGGAGGCCCAAGCGAAAGCCGCTGATGCGCCACGTGGATTTGCCAAGGCACTGATTGCCCAGGCCAAGCTCAAGCAGCCGGCCGTGATCGCCGAGATCAAGAAAGCTTCGCCGAGCAAGGGCGTGATTCGCGAAAACTTTGTACCGGCGGAAATCGCCGTCAGCTACGAGAAGGGTGGGGCGACTTGCCTGTCGGTACTCACTGACATCGATTTTTTCCAGGGTTCCGACCTGTTCCTGCAGCAGGCCCGCGCGGCCTGCAAGTTGCCGGTGATCCGCAAGGATTTCATGGTCGATCCGTACCAGATCGTTGAAGCCCGTGCCTTGGGCGCCGACTGTGTGTTGTTGATCGTCTCCGCATTGGATGACGTGAAGATGGCCGAGCTGGCGGCCGTGGCCAAAAGCGTTGGCCTGGATGTGCTGGTGGAAGTGCACGACGGCGATGAGCTGGAGCGCGCGCTGAAAACCCTCGACACACCGCTGGTGGGGGTCAACAACCGTAACCTGCACACCTTCGAAGTCAGCCTGGAAAACACCCTCGACCTGCTGCCGCGTATTCCGCGCGATCGCCTGGTGATTACCGAAAGTGGCATCGTCAACCGTGCCGATGTGGAGCTGATGGAAATCAGTGACGTTTATTCGTTCCTGGTGGGTGAGACCTTCATGCGTGCCGAGAACCCGGGGGCGGAACTGCAGCGTCTGTTCTTCCCGGAGCGTGGCGTGGCGGTCAGTGGTTCCACTCTCGATTGATTTGAAATGCGATCAACGTGTGGGAGGGGGCTTGCCCCGGTACAAACCGGGGACATCGTTTACATTTCTAACCGGGGACATGGTTTACAGGCTAATACGCATGATCAGGAGGTAACTGATCATGCCCTGGAACCAAGAGTCCCCCATGAATCAAAGAATCAAGCTGGTAGCTGATTGGCTTTCTGGCAACTTCACCAAAAGCCAGTTGGCACGCCGCTTTGACGTTAGCCGACCTACCGTCGATAAGTGGATTGCCCGGCACGACGGCGATTTGAGGTCTTTATCCGAACTGTCCCGGCGACCTCACAACAGCCCAAATAAAACCGACGACGAGATTTTGGCCCGTGTAGTCGCGATGAAGGAGGCTCACGATAAATGGGGGCCGAAAAAGCTTCTCGAGCTATTACGGCTGGAAGATCCCTCCGTCACCTGGCCCTCTCCAAGTACGGCCGGTCAATGGCTTGACCGACTTGGGCTCGTCAAAAAGCGGCGCTTCAAACGCCGACACAGCATTTCCCACGCACAAATGCGAAAGGCCGACGAACCTAACAAGACGTGGTGTGCTGACTACAAAGGGCAGTTCAAGATGCTTAATGCTCAGATGTGCTTCCCTTTGACCGTCACAGACCATGCGTCGCGGCTGATTTTAGCGTGCAGGGCCCATCCCAAGATCATGACCCAGCCTGTAAAACAGGCCTTTGAGAGGCTTTTTCAGGAGTACGGCATGCCGGAAGTTATCCGTTCGGACAACGGGGTACCGTTCGCCTCTCCTGGCCTGGCAAGAATATCCACACTGGCAGTTTGGTGGATTCGGCTGGGTATTTATCCCGAGCGAACCATGCCGGGAAGACCCGCCCAGAATGGTCGCCATGAACGAATGCACCGTAGCTTGAAACTTGAGTTGCCCTTAGGGAAAAACTTAGTCGAGCAGCAGCTTTTGCTGGAGCATTTCAGGCATGAGTTTAATTACGTACGCCCTCACGAAGCGCTCGGCATGAAACGTCCGGGAGACTTGTATGTGCCGTCCACCCGAATTTATCCAGGATGCTTGCCCGATGTGGAATATCCGGCAGAAATGAAAGTTCGAAGCGTCAGGCAGGACGGATCGATCAAGTGGAACGGCAAGTTGGTATTTATCAGCGAGGCGCTGTCCGGGGAAAGGATAGGGCTCAAAGAAGCTGAAGATGAAGCTTGGGATTTGTACCTGTGTGATTATCCCTTGGGGAGGCTTGGACGAGGTATGACCCGCGTCCAGGCCTCAAATGTGTAAACGATGTCCCCGGTTTCAGATGTAAACGATGTCTACGGTTCTACACCC